>JBAWGM010000221.1:0-2347 GCA_049592895.1 Thiobacillaceae bacterium
GCGCAACGGTAATGATCAGCGCCACCAGCGCCACCGCGAGAATGATCAGGTAATTGCCGATCTTCAGCACTGCGCGCTGAAAATGACTGACGGTATGTGCCTCCTGCACGAGTTGTGCCGTCTTGCCGAAATAGGTGTTCTGTCCGGTGGCATAGACAAGTGCGTCGATTTCGCCCGTGCGTATGATCGATCCCGAGAACACCGCCTCGCCGGATTCGCGTGTGGCGGGCAAGGATTCTCCCGTCAGCGCGGACTGATCGACCTCCACCGGATCACCCGCCAGCAGGCGTGCATCCGCCGGCACGATGTCGCCCAGACGCAAATGGATAATATCGCCAGGCACCAGTTCACGCACCGCCGGGCTGACCCACTTCCCATCACGTTTCACCCGGGCCTTGATCGCCAGCCTGGCCTTCAGCGCGGCAATGGCGTTGCCCGCCTGATGCTCTTCCCAGAAGCCGACCACGGCGTTGGCCACCAGCAGCAACAGGATGATGCCGAAATCCGGCCAATGCCGGGCGACCGCCGACAGGATCACGGCCGCTTCGATCATCCAGGGTATCGGGCCCCAGAAGTAACTGAGAAATTTCAGGAACGGATTGGTTTGCTTTTCTGCAAGTTCGTTCGGACCGTATTGGGTCAGCCGCTTTCGCGCCTCAGCCTGCGTAAGGCCGTCGGACGACGAGCCCAATTTCTTCTCCACCTCCGCCAGGGGAAGAGTCTGCAGATCGTCCTTCACATCCGGCTTCGATGCGGGCGCGTTTGGCTGCTCGGCGCTGGGTTCCATGATGGGAATTCCTTCCGTCTTGACTATGCCCTGGGTTTCGTAAGTTTGGGGGTATTTGCTGTCAGGCCCATGTACTCACGTTCGCGGCATGAATCAGATTCGTTCGGGCCAGATGCCGCTACGCTTCACCCAACCATTTCCGCGCCTCAGCGGCATCGGCGTGATCAAAGTAACGGACTATCGCTCTGGTGAACGGTTTGCAGAACACCGCCATGCCGTGTTGCCATTGCTTATCCCCGACCATCGCGAGGCGTTCGATATCGGCGAAGTGTTCGATGCCGAACTTGAAGTCCTCCCAGGCGGCGCCGATATTCCAGCCATGGAAGCCGGTCATATCGAAGAGAATGCGCAACTTTCCGTGCTGCCGGATAAGCCGTTCAACCTCCGGCACGAATTGATCGTAATCTGCCTTTACCAGCTTGCCGCTGACGTGAATGGTGAGCAGCTTGCCGGTGTTTTCTTCGTTGAATTGTATGGGCATTGGAGATTCCTTTGCTTAAAGTTAAGGTTAGGATCGGCCCGATTGTCAAAAGACTCGTCGGACCAACTCATCAAGACGCTGAAGCGCTGCGCAGCCACAACATCGGGAAGGACGTTTCCGGCGTTTTAACCTGACGCGGCGCCAGTCCGGCCAATGGCCGAGGTGTCGATCAATACGGCGGCGCTCAAGGTCTTGCCAAGGTTCATGCGTTTCATTGCCAAACTGCGTTCAGGTTTGAGCAAATTCACGTTATTCGTTACTGGCGACTACTGGGAGCCGAGGCGCTTGCCGTGATCACAAGGCAATACGGCCACGTCAGCCCAAGTGTGATTGCGACAAAATCCGTTCACTTTTTCTTTTTCGCGATGATCCATACCACGAGACCGGCAATGACGGCCACAAGCAAGATCGGCAGCCATATCCCGCCGTATCCACCCATCGAGCCCGAGCCAAAGCCGCCCATCCACCCAGAGCCATTGCCGCCCATCATGCCGGACCCGGAGCCCATGCCGTATCCGGAGCCGCCTTGTTGCGTGTCGGCCAGCGCGCTTGCTGCCACGATTGTTCCGCCTATCAAAGCGGCGGCGTTCAGGTTCTTGCGAAGATTCATGCGTTTCATAGCCAAACTCCATTCAGGGATAATTGCAGAAGTATCTCTTATAGGCCCAAACGTTTTTACAGTCCGTGCGCCACCGAACACTGGTGCACCAGTGTCGCAGCAGCATGTGCTTCACATCCGTGAGTGTCAGCGGCAGCTTCATCAACGGACTGTCGTAAAGATAAATCTGGCCGACAGACAAATAATTGGCGGCGCGCCAGTAGGCGTCAGGAGCAGTTCCGGGGAAAGCGATTTTATCTGCATAGATCTATTCTCCTTCTTTCCGTCAAGACCGAAAGCGCGGCAAACCGTTTTGGCTATCAGGCGTTCTTCGTCTGTGCGAATGACACGGAACGCAAGCCTTTATGCATCTCAATGCGTCAATACGCTATAAGCCGCCAAAAACCATAGCAATGGAAAGCCCCAAGCCAAATACAAAGAACGAGAGGATGGTCATCCAAGTGAGAACACTGTTTGATAC
>JBAWGM010000222.1:0-2401 GCA_049592895.1 Thiobacillaceae bacterium
GTACTGGGACGCGGAGCAAGCCTGGGCGGCCCAGCGCGACTGGCCCGTGCCGGTTTTGCTGCACAAGGCGGAGACCGATCGCCAGTACGAGCAACTCACCCTGCGCCTGATGCAGAACGCCACGCTCGTCTACCCCATGATCGCCTGCCACAACCTGCGCAGCCAAGCCCACGCCCTGGCAACGGCGCGCAGCCTGGGCTTGCCTGCCGGCGCGTGGGAGGCGCAGGTGCTTCACGGCATGGCCGAGCCTCTGCGCGATGCACTGATTGCGGAGGGCGTCAGCGTGCGGGTCTATGTGCCTACCGGCGACCTCGTTGCAGGGATTGCCTATCTAATTCGCCGCCTGCTGGAGAACACCGCCGACATTTCCGCCCTGCGCCAGACCTATGTCGAGGGCCGACCATTGGAGGAGTTGCTGGCGCCCCCCATGGCGCAAGTGGGCGCAGGCACAGGCGAGCCTGACCCGCGCGGTCAGGCGCCGGAAGCGCAGCCGCGTTTCGCCCATGCCGCGCTGGCCGATTTCACCCAGGCTCCCGTCCGGGAAGCATTCCGCCAAGCCTTGTCACGCGTGCGGAGCGAACTGGGCCGGGAATACCCCGGGGCGGGCGAGGGTGCTTGGCTCGTTTCGACCAACCCGGCCCATCCTGCGGAAGTTGTCGGCCGGATACGGTCGGCTCTGCCCGAACAAGTGGACAAGATCGTGGCAACAGCAGTTGCAGGCTTGCGGGTTTGGCGCGAGGTGCCCGCAACTGAACGGGCGCGAATGCTGCACGCCGCCGCCAGCCTGATCGACAGCCGCCGTGCACGCTTCGCCGCCTGGGAGGTACTGGAGGCAGGCAAGAACTGGCGCGAGGCCGATGCCGATGTGGCCGAGGCGGTGGACATGCTCAACTACTACGCTGCCCAGATGGAAGCCCTCAGCGGCTGGCGAACCAACCATCATTACCCTGGCGAACGCAACGACAGCCGTTACGAAGCCGTGGGCCCCACCGCAGTGATCGCGCCCTGGAACTTCCCTCTCGCCATCGTGGCCGGTATGAGCGCCGCGGCCCTGGCCGCCGGCTGCTCCGTGATCCTTAAGCCTGCCAGCCTTACCCCCGTCATCGCCTGGCACTACTGTCAGGCGCTGCTGGAGGCCGGCCTCCCGGAAGACGCCGTCCAATGGATGCCGGGCAGCGGAGGCGAAGTGGGACAGCGGCTGGTCAGCCATCCGGAAGTTGCGGCTATCGCCTTCACCGGTTCACGCGAAGTGGGCTTGACGATCCTGGAACTTGGCCACGCCCGTGCGGTAGGCCAGAGACAGGTAAAACGCGTGGTGTGCGAAATGGGCGGCAAGAATGCCATCATCGTCGACGAGGATGCCGATCTGGACGAGGCAGTACCGGGCATCCTCGCTTCCGCCTTCGGATATCAGGGGCAGAAGTGCTCAGCGGCTTCCAGGTTGATCGCGGTGGGCCGGATTCGCCAGCCGCTGGTCGATCGTCTGGCCGCTGCACTGGACGCCTGTGACTACGGCCCGCCCGAGGATCCCGGCTTTCTGTTCGGCCCGCTCATCGACGGCACGGCGGTGGCCAAGGCCGGGCGATATCTGGAATTAGGCGGACAAGATGGGCGGCTGGCCTATCGGGGCAGAATGCCGACCGCGGAACTTCAGCAGGGTGGCCACTACTTCGCGCCGGCTATCTTCACCGGGATCCAGCCCCACCACCGCTTGGCCCGCGAAGAAATCTTTGCCCCCATTCTGGCGGTCCTGGAAGCGCCAGACTTCGACACTGCGCTAACCATCGCCATGGACAGCGACTATGCCCTTACCGGCGGTGTTTACAGCCGCCTGCCCCAACACCTGGAACGGGCGCGGGAACGTTACCGCGTCGGCAACCTGTACCTCAACCGCCGTATCACCGGCGCGCGGGTGGGGGTCCAGCCGTTCGGCGGCGTGGCACTGTCCGGCAGCGGCATCCAGGCCGGCGGGCCGGAATATCTCAAGCAGTTTCTGTGGACGCGCACGGTATCGGAAAACACCCTGCGGCATGGCTTTGTTCCCGGCTAGGCCATGGAGGGCGTGCTTCCCCAGAAAACGTCCGCGGTTCGGCATGGACCGGAGAACAGCCTTCGAATTGACTGTCGCGGGCCGACGACAGGGATCGCTCGGAAAGACGGCCTCTCGCGCAGCAATGCGCCATCGCGAGTACGCAAATGGCCCGGCAGGCGCGACCTGCAAACAGATGCAAGCAGCCTGCGCTGCACAGGCGGCAACGGGCACGCTCATTGCTGCTAGTGTGTAAGCAAGGGGCAACCGATCATCAGGAGGGGCCAGATGACTACGGAGAAGCAGCGTACAGCAGCCAAGACCAATATCCGCAAGGCGCAGGCCGCGTGGCAGGCCATGTCGCCCCGGCAG
>JBAWGM010000223.1:0-2573 GCA_049592895.1 Thiobacillaceae bacterium
CATTTGCCGGACACGGAATTTGATCGATTTATCAGCGTTTTTTTCGAGAGCTATGCGCATGACTGACAGTCACCTAATTGAACCCTACGGGGGGAAACTTGCCAGCCTGATGGTTTCGGCAGATCAGGCGGAAGTGCTGAAGCGGGAATCCATGAAACTGCCCTCACTCGATCTGGACTGGCGGCAGCTATGTGATCTGGAAATGCTGCTCAATGGAGCCTATTCACCCCTGTTGGGTTACATGGGCCAGGCCGACTATGACCGGGTACTGGAAAAGCTCGAACTGGCCGATGGCACCAGTTGGCCCAGTCCCATCACCTTGACCATTCCGGCCAAGCAGGCCGAGAAACTCAAGGCGGGAGCGCGCGTTGCTTTGCGCGATGGGGAGGGCTTCATGCTGGCAGTGCTGACCATCAGCGACCTGTGGCAGTCCGATCCCGAGCGTGAGCATGCCTTGCTGGAAAAATCCGCGGACTCCACTGGCGTTGAGCTGCGTACCGGCTTGTGGCACGTGGGCGGAAAGCTGGAAGGGGTCGCGCTGCCACAGCATCATGATTTTGCCGAGTCGCGCCTCACGCCAGCCGAATTGCGCGCCCAACTGGTCAAGCGAGGCTGGCGGCGCAATGTGGCCTATTTGGCGCGCCAGCCGATGCATCGTCCACATTTTGAGTTTTGCCTGAAGACCGCCATCGAGCATGAAGCCAATTTGCTGGTGCTACCCTACGGCGGCGGCGATCTGACCGGCAACGCGGCTTATTTTTCCCTGGTGCGCAGCATTCAGGCCATCATGCCGCGATTGCCGGCGGCGACTACCCAGATGGCCGTGCTTCCTGCCACAACGCACGGTTCCAGCGTGCGCGACCGGCTGCTGCGGGCGATCGTTGCGCGCAATTACGGATGCACCCACTTGATTGTGGGCGGGGAACACGAAAGCGATGGGGAGTTCCGGCGCGGGCAAGACGCTACCCTGGATCTTGGCGGGCTCAACCTGGTCAGTGATGCTTACCAGAAGCTGAAGGTCACGCTTATTCCGTTCCCACGCATGGTCTATGTGGAGGAGCGCGCCGAACATATGGATGAATCAGGCGTGCCTGAGGGTGGTCGGTTTCAGGTAATGGCCGGCAGCGAGCTGCTTCGGCGGTTGAAAAACGGCCTGAACATACCCGACTGGTGCAGCTTCCCTGAGGTCATTGCCGAACTGCAAAGGGCCAACCCGCCCAAGGAAAAGCAGGGCTTCACCGTGTTCTTTACCGGCCTGTCGGGGGCCGGTAAATCGACGATCGCCCGTGCGCTGGGCATCCGGCTGATGGAAATGGGCAACCGGCCTGTCACCCTGCTGGACGGGGATGTGGTGCGCCGGCATCTGTCGTCCGAACTGGGCTTCTCGCATGAGCACCGCGACATCAACGTGCGCCGCATCGGCTTTGTCGCTTCGGAGATCACCAAGAATCGGGGTGTGGCGATCTGCGCCCCGATCGCGCCTTACCGGCAAACCCGCCGCGACGTGCGCGCCATGATAGAGGCGGTGGGCGGGTTTATCGAAGTCCATGTGGCCACCCCGATCGAAACCTGCGAATCCCGCGACCGCAAAGGGCTTTACGCCAAGGCCCGCGCCGGCCTAATCCCTGAATTCACCGGGGTATCCGACCCTTACGAGGTGCCGGAACATGCGGAAGTCACGGTCGATACCACCCATCTTGAGGTCGATGAAGCCATCCAGCGCATCCTGCTCAAACTGGAGCATGAGGGGTATTTGCGCTGAACCCTACCAAGCCGTCCGGACGGGATATTGGCTGATGGCCTCGTCCGGAGTCAGAATCGTCAAGCCTTCGGCCACCGCCTGGCATACCAGCATGCGGTCAAACGGGTCGTGGTGAATGCCGGGCAGTTTGATCAGCGTCAGCACATGCGCCTCAAGCAAAGGCAGACTTACCAGCAAGTGATCTTCGCGTTGCGTGCGCACAAACAGGTCAGGCTTTTGAGGTAGGGGCAGCTTGTTGGCGATGTGTTTCACCGTAATTTCCCAAGCGCTCACCACGCTCAGAAAAACCTCGTTGTCGGGATTGCGGATGATTTCCCTGGCTGCCTTGGGGAGCGCGCCGCTGCCTGCAATCAGCCACAGAAACGTGCAGGTATCCAGCAAATAACGATTCAATTGCCGCGACCTTCGAATGCGGCAATGATTTCCTCCGGCAGGGGCTCAAAAAAACTCTCCGGCACGGAAAACTGACCCTTGAGCAGGCCAATCGGGCGCGGTTTCTTTTGCGGTTGAGGGATGGCGCGGATTTCGGCCACAGGCTTATTGCGCTTGCAGATGATCACGGTTTCGCCCGCTTCGGCCTGGGCGATGCATTCAGATAAGTGAGCTTTGGCCTGGTGTAAATTCAAGGTAATCATGGTTGAATACTAAACCAATAAAACAACCATATCAAGGTGTGCAGACAATAAAAAACGGCGGCCGCAGCCGCCGTTTCTCCCTGAGTGAACTATCAGGCGCGTTGCTTGCGGCGCATGGCGCCCAGGCCAGCCAGACCGATGCCGAGCAGGGCCAGGGTAGCCGGTTCGGGAACCGT
>JBAWGM010000224.1:0-10209 GCA_049592895.1 Thiobacillaceae bacterium
GTCACCTGTCCCTGGCCGACGAGCCGGTCAAGAAAGCGCGCAAGCTTCTGTTCGGTGGCTGGGAGATGAACTGGCTGGCGTATAACTTCGCCCACGATGTGCGCCTGCCTCACTCGGATGGACCTCAACTGCCCTTCCTCATGTACCCGCAAGCGGAGGTCAACGGCCAACGCCTCGACAGTCTTGATCCCGCAACGTTCAAGTACCAGATCACCTCCCGCGAGCTGACTGCGTAGCCTCATGATCATCGGAACCGCCGGCCACATCGATCACGGCAAGACTGCGCTGGTCCATGCCCTCACCGGCGTGGATACCGATCGTCTCAAAGAGGAGAAGGCCCGCGGCATCTCGATCGAGTTGGGCTATGCCTATCAGCCCCTGGAAAATGGCGAGGTGCTCGGATTCATCGACGTGCCCGGGCACGAACGCTTCATCCATACCATGCTGGCAGGCGCGGTCGGCGTTGATTTTGCGCTTCTGGTGGTGGCCGCTGATGACGGTATCATGCCGCAGACCCGGGAGCACCTTGATATTCTCACTCAGCTTGGCGTCCATCATGGCGCCGTGGCCCTGACCAAGATCGATCGGGTGGAGGCAGAGCGGGTCGTCGAAGTTGAAGCGGAAGTTCACGCCCTGCTCTCCACGACGTCATCGCTTGCCGCAGCGCCCAGCTTTCCGGTGAGCGCCCTGACTGGCGAGGGGGTGGAATCTTTGCGCGCCTATCTGCATGCTGAGGCGCGAGCCAGTTCCAGATGCGCCGACGAAGGCGAGTTTCGACTCGCGGTCGACCGAAGCTTCGTTCTCAAAGGGATCGGAACCGTGGTTACCGGAACCGTATTCTCGGGTAGTGCACGAGTAGGCGATGAATTGATGATCAGTCCTTCAGGCAAATCGGTTCGTCTGCGCAATTTGCATGTCATGAACCGGGCAGCGGTTGAAGGGCACGCCGGACAGCGTTGCGCCCTTAATCTGGTTGGTGCAGACAAGGCGGACATCCAGCGCGGTGACTGGGTGACTGTTCCCAGGCTGCACGCCCCGACGGACCGTCTCGATGCGCTGCTCACTCTTTCACAAAACGCACCCCAGGCTCTCAAGCACTGGACGCCGGTGCATCTGCACCTGGGCGCCGCTCATGTCATGGCCCATGTCGCCCTGCTGGAGCGTGAGACGCTGGCGCCGGGCGAACGAGCGTTAGCGCAGTTGGTCCTTGATCGGCCCATCGGCGCTCTGCATGGCGATGCATTCATCGTTCGTGATGCGGATGCGAAACATACCCTGGGGGGCGGCAGAGTACTGGACCCCTGGGCGCCGCAACGCAAGCGCCGCACACCGGAACGGCTGGCCGAACTGGCCGCCCTGCAGATTTCCGATCCACAGCTTGGGCTGAAGCGACTGCTGGATCGGACGGAATGGGGCCTGGATCTAAATCGGCTGGTAATCGCCTGGAACCTTCCCGGGCTGGTGAACCTGTTGCCTGAGGAGACAAAGCTTGTAGCCGCAGGTGAACAGAAACTGGCCTTCCCTCCATCGCAATGGCAGGCACTGGAGCAACGCATGGAGGATGGCTTGGCCGATTTTCATGCCCGGTTTCCGGACGAAATGGGACCCGAGGCAAGCCGCGCCCGGCGCATGTATCTGGCGAAACTTCCCACCACGGTCTTTTCTGCCCTGACCGTTGCGCTGTCGGCAGCAGGTCGCATAAAACGAAGCGGCCCCTGGCTGCACCTGCCCGATCACCGTATCAGTCTGACACCACAGGAGCAGGCACTTTACGAGCGCATCCGCCCGTGGCTGCTTGAATCACCCTACGACCCGCCCTGGGTACGCGACCTTGCCAAACGCAGCGACGCGGATGAAGGTCGCATGCGTTTGTTGATGCAAAAACTGGCTCGACAAGGAAAAGTCTATCAAGTGGTGCGCGACCTGTTCTACGCGCCGGAGGCAGTCGCTCGCCTGGCAGCCATTGTCACGGAAATGGACCAGGCAAAGGAAGGCGCCCATGCGGCTGCCTTCCGAGACCGCACCGGTATTGGCCGCAAACGCTGTATCCATCTGCTGGAATTCTTCGACCGCGTGGGTTACACACGGCGCTCGCGGGATACCCATCACCTGCGCAATCCGGACATGTTTATCGGAGACAGAATTGCCTAGGTGCGTACCGAATCTGGAAGGAAACCGTTCCTGGTGGGGCGGCCGGGCTTCAAACCCGGTTGGGGGCGTCAGCCGCTCCCGGGTGGGTTCGACTCCCACTTCCTTCCGCCATTCGTTCAGCGTCATGCGCGACAGCAAGGCGCGGAATTGTCCTTACCGCCGACTTCCGCATTTGCTGCTATTTTGAATGAAGGCGGCCATGAAATAGGAGAACAGACATGGGCATGCAAGACAGCACGCTGGAATTTGACCCCAATGGCTTTATGCTGAACGGCCAGGCATGGAATGAGGAAATTGCAGGTGCCATCGCCAAATACGACGGGCTCGGACCGCTGACCCCAACGCATTGGAAAGTCATCAATGAACTGCGCCACTCCTGGCTGGATTCTCATGCGCTGCCCGCGGTGTCGCACGTATGCCATCAGGCCGGATTAGGCCGCATGTGCCTGGAGGATTTGTTCCACGGGCCCAGGGAGGCGTGGCGCATCGCCGGCCTGCCTGACCCTGGCGAGGAGGCTCGGGCGTATATGTAGGCGCATAGACCCCACGTCCCGGAAAGTCTCGTGGGTCGCTTACTCTACCCCGATGAACGCAACCAGGCTGTGCTTGCCGCCGGGCTGAATCGCGATCTGCTCGGGGCCGGCATTGGCAGTCTCAACGCACAACATGTCCCGGTACTCTCCCGTCGCCATGTCGGCGAAGCCCTTTTCCTTATCTATCCATGGGTTCCAGACCACAGTTGATGTGCTGCCTGATTTTGCAACCCGGATGTTGCGGCCTAGAGCCGGATCCTGGATCAGGCAATCCGCCGTGGTACTGACATAAACCCGGTCGGTCTCGCCGCTGAACGTAATTGGTCCGGTCTGGAGGGTCCGGGCAAAGTCCCGCACCTTGTCCAGGCAAGTGGCTTCTTCCAGGCCGCCAACCTGCGTCTGGTTTATGTCGCCGACACGGAAATAGGTGTGCAAAGCTTCGGTGATGGTGAACGGCGCATCTCCGGTATTGCGGGTAACGAGTTCCATCTTGAGAGCAGCGCCCACAGTCACGATCAGTTCGAGATTGAAGGCATGATTCCACAAGGCCCGGCTGGATTCGTCATCCCTGATCCCAAGGCGCACCACTACGGTTCCCGCAAGGTCCTCCCGCGTTTCACGCACGTCCCACATGCGGGTGCGGACAAAGCCATGGGCGGGCTTGCCATCCACCGCCCCAAACCAGGGCCAGCATACAGGTACTCCGCCGCGTACGCCTTTGCCAGCCTGAAACACGGCTGCTTTGGAAACCCAGATGACAGGCTTGTGCCCCCTGGGTTGCCATTCCAGCACCTGGCCCCCCTGAACGGCGACGCGGGCCATGGCATCCGGCGTGGTGATTTCGATCACGGGGATGCCGGGTGCGGCGTCCTGGATGCGCAACTTGCCGGGCAGCCCAAAACGGGTATTGAGGGTTTGGCTGAAATTGTCCAAGGTTCTCTCCATGCGTACGTGAGGGATGCTGGCGTCGAAAAATTCTCCGCCCACCTGATTAAAACCATATTTCGTATAGAACCCGGCGGCCTGGGTCTGGGCATTTAGGAACAGGTGCCCGAGCTTGAGTCTTTCTGCTTCCATCAGCAGGACCTTCATCAGCCGCCTGCCAACCCCCTTGCCTCGCCAATCGTTCAACACAGCCATGCGCCCGATATGTCCGTCGGGCAGCAGACGTGCGCAGCCCACAGGCTGGCCGTCCACGCGAGCGAGAAAATGCAGGGCGTCCATGTCTTCGCCGTCCCATTCCAGTTCTTCCGGCACCCGCTGCTCTTCGATAAACACGCGGCGACGCAGGTCAGCAAGTATTGGTTCGCCCTCGGCCCAGGACAGGACCTGAACCGGAATGGACAAACTCACGCACCCGCCTCCATCAAGCACTGCATGGCTTGGTGCTCATCGTGTCGGCGCAGGCTGTCTTCTTCGCGGATTCGCGCGAAAGCGGGGCCTCTGCTTTCTGCTCACGCCGCCACGGCCTCTGCCGGCTTCTCTCGTTGCTCCTGAAGTTGCAGCGCCCACAGCCGCGCATAGATGCCGCCCAGAGCCAGCAGATCGACGTGACGGCCCCGTTCCACGATGCGGCCGGCTTCCATCACAAGGATTTCATCCGCATCCACTATCGTAGAAAGCCGGTGGGCGATAGTCAGCGTGGTACGACCGCCGGCGATTTCCCGCAGTTCGGCCTGGATGATGCGCTCGGTCCGTGTATCCAGGGCCGATGTGGCTTCGTCCAGGACCAGGATCTTGGGGTTCTTCAGAATCGTGCGGGCAATCGCCACCCGCTGCTTCTCGCCGCCGGACAGCTTGAGCCCGCGCTCTCCAACCACCGTATCCCAGCGCCTGGGCAGCGACTCGATGAAGTGCAACAGGTGGGCGGCGCGCGCCGCCGCGATCACTTCATCGTGGCTGGCATCAGGCTTACCGTAGGCCACGTTGTAGTAGAGCGTATCGTTGAACAGCACCGTATCCTGCGGCACGATACCGATCGCGGCGCGCAGGGAGGCCTGGGTCACGTCGCGGATGTCCTGCCCATCCACGCTCACCCGGCCGTCAGTCACGTCGTAGAAGCGGAACAGCAGGCGGGCCAAAGTGGACTTGCCGGCCCCGCTGGTGCCCACCACCGCCACGTTGTGGCCGGCCGGAATTTCAAAGCTCACTTCATGCAGGATCTGCCGGTCTGGATCGTAGGCAAAACTGACGTTTTCAAGCTGGACCACACCGTCCTTCAGCATCAAGGCCGGCGCATCGGGTTTGTCCTTCACTTCAAGTTCCCGGCGCAACAGTTTGAACATGCGCTCAATGTCGGTCAGGGATTGCTTGATTTCCCGGTACATCACGCCGAGGAAATTGAGCGGGATGAAGAGCTGGATCAGAAAGGCGTTGATCATCACCAGATCGCCCAGTGTCATCGTTTTGGCCACGACGCCATCGGCTGCCTTGAGCAGGATCATAGTCATGCCCAACGCAATGACCGCCGCCTGTCCCACGTTCAACAAGGACAGTGAAGTCTGGCTCTTGACCGACGCCTCTTCCCACTGGCTCAGTGCATGGTCATAACGGTCCACTTCGAACTTTTCATTGCCGAAGTATTTGACCGTCTCATAATTGATCAGGCTGTCGACCGCACGGGAATTGGCGAGTGAATCCAGTTCATTCATGCGTCGACGGAACTGGGTGCGCCATTCCGTCACGCCTATGGTGATGCCGATATAGAGCAAGAGCACGCCAACCGTGATCGCGGCAAACACCCAATCAAATTTCACCAGCAGAATCCCCCCCACCATGCCGATTTCCAGCAAGGTCGGCGCGATGCGGAACAGGAAGTAATTCACCAAGGAAGAGATACCCTGGGCGCCGCGCTCCACATCGCGGGTAATGCCGCCGGTCTGGCGATCCAGGTGAAAACGCAGCGACAGGTTGTGAAGATGGCGAAAGACTTCCAGTCCGACCCGCCGAATCGTGCCCTGGGTGACCCGAGCGAACACGATGTCGCGCAGGTCATTGAACAGGGTGGTCATCAGCCGCAGAATGCCGTAGGCCACGACCAAAAAAACGGGCACGGCCAGCGCCGCCTTGGTGGGGTTGAGATCATCCACCACATACTTGAGGGTGACGGGCACTGCCACCGTAGCCAGCTTGGCCAGCACCAGAAAGCTGAACGCGAGCAATACTCGCCCGCGGTGTTCCCACAAATACGGGGTCACCTTGAGCAGGGTGCGCCAGTCGGCGGGACCGGGCGGAGAATGTCTGCTAGCGTGGGCCATCGGTGCTCGGGGTAAAATCCAACTTTGCATATTTTAACGCCAGACCCATGCATCTCTATGGCATCCCCAACTGCGACACGGTGAAAAAGGCCCGCGCTTGGCTGGAGGAACACAAGCTCCACGCCGAATTCCACGATTACAAGAAGCAAGGCGTGCCGCTGGACGTTCTGAAGAAAGCTGCGCGGCAATTGGGCTGGGAAGCACTCATCAACAAAAAGGGACCGACCTGGCGCAAGCAGCCCGATGACGTGAAGACAGAAGTTGCCAGCGACAAGACGGCATTCGAATTCCTGCAGTCCAGCCCCAGCGCGATCAAGCGCCCTTTGCTCGAATTCAACGGCAAGTACCATCTGGGTTTTTCGCCTGAGCAATACCAGGACATATTCAAAACATGACTGACACCCTGGCACTTGCCCAAGACCTGATCTCGCGCCACTCCAACACGCCCGATGACGCGGGCTGCCAGGACGCAATCAAGGCACGCCTCGCCCCGCTGGGCTTCGTGTTCGAAACCTTGACATCCAACGGTGTGACCAATCTGTGGGCGCGCAAGGGCAGCGACTCGCCGGTGGTTTGTTTTGCCGGGCACACGGACGTGGTGCCTACGGGGCCGTTGGACCAATGGCATTCCGATCCTTTCACGCCCACCATCCGCGATGGTGTGCTGTATGGCCGCGGCGCGTCGGATATGAAGACTTCGCTGGCGGCGTTCGTCACCGGCATCGAAGGCTTCCTCGCTGAGCACCCGAATCACAAGGGCTCCATTGCGCTCTTGATCACTTCCGATGAAGAGGGCATCGCCACTGACGGCACGGTCAAGCTTGTAGAAAGACTTGCCGCGCGCGGCGAGAAGATCGATTACTGCATTGTCGGCGAACCCACCTGCGTGTCCAGGTTGGGCGACACCATCAAGAACGGCCGGCGCGGGTCGCTTTCCGGCAAGCTCGTCGTCAAGGGCATCCAGGGCCACATCGCCTACCCGCACCTGATCCAAAACCCCATCCACCAGGCAGCACCGGCCATCGCTGAAATGGCCGGCACCGTGTGGGACGAAGGCAATGAATACTTCCCGCCCACGTCCTGGCAGATTTCCAATATCCACGGCGGCACCGGCGCCACCAACGTCGTGCCAGGCGAAGTCGAAATCCGCTTCAATTTCCGTCACTCCACCGCCAGCACCAAGCAGCAACTCATAGCACGCACTCACGCCATCCTGAAGGAGCATGGGCTGGAATATGACCTGGTCTGGGAAGAAGGCGGCAAGCCCTATCTCACCCCCAAGGGAGACCTGGTGAGCAAGATTTCTGAAGCGATCAAGGAGGTCACAGGCATCGATACCGAGGTGTCCACCAGCGGCGGTACCTCGGACGGACGCTTCATCGCTGACATCTGTCCCCAGGTTATCGAGTTCGGACCGATGAACGCGAGCATCCACAAGTTGAACGAGAATATTCCCCTAGCGGATATAGAGCCGTTGCGGGAGATTTACCAGCGAACCGTCGAGAAACTGCTTGCTTGAGTTGTAGCGAATGTAGTTTGGGATGGGCGCTCGCGGCCCAGGCCTGCAAAAACGTATTGAAGTTCCGGCTCGGCGATTTCACGTGGCGATGGTTCTTCTCCTGACGGTAAATATTTGTTGGGGCGGTCGCAATGCTCCCGTCTGTTTTGTGCTGATCTCTTCGGAATGTTGTCTGGGGCCGCTGTAGATAGGCGCAAAGTGCGATGTACGGCTTCAGGCCGGCTCTGTGTGTTACTTGGCCAGCAGCATCGCCCTGATTTTGGCTCGCATATCCACGATCTGCTCCTGAACGACGCCGGCACGACCAGTGCCCGCCGGCTCTACGGCTGGCCAGGATTTCGTCTCGAACAGATGCAGCAGGCTGGCGGGAATGAAGCGCGTTCTTCCCGCGTAGACATGGCGGTCGCCGAACTGCGCCTGCTGCGATACAAAGAAGCGTTGTGGCAACACGATCTGCAGGTGATCCTTGGCACGGGTCATGGCCACGTAGAGCAGCCTTCGCTCCTCCTCGATTTCGCCTGCACTTCCGGTCGCCATGTCTGACGGCAGGCAACCGTCCACCGCATTCAGTAGATACACCGCCTTCCATTCCTGCCCCTTGGCCGAATGAATGGTGGACAGTATCAGGTAGTCTTCGTCGCGCAACGGGATCCCGGCCTCATCGCTGGTCGCGTCCGGCGGATCGAGCGTCAGTTCGGTGAGAAAGCGCTGCCGCGAAGGATAAGTGGCGGCGATCTTCTCCATCTGGTCAATGTCGCTCTGGCGAATCTGCGCATCCTCGTGCAGGCGCTCCAACGGCTCTGCGTACCAGCGACAGAGGGTTTCAAATTCGGTCGGCCAGGGCAATGCGCGCGAGTGCAGCGTTCCGACCAGGCCGAGAAAATCCTGCCAGGCTTGGGCAGCCGCACCCGGCACGCGCGTGTCGCGCAAGCCCATCACGACATCCTGAACTCGCACCAGCCGGTCCAGCACCTGGGCGGCAGTCTTGGGGCCGATGCCGGGCAGGAGTTGCAGCACGCGAAAGCCCGCCACCCGGTCGCGCGGATTTTCGATCCAGCGCAGCACCGACAGCACGTCCTTGACATGCGCCGACTCGAGGAACTTGAGTCCGCCGAATTTTACGAAGGGAATATTGCGCCGCGTCAGTTCGATCTCGAGCGCTGCGCTGTGATGCGAGGCGCGGAAGAGCACGGCCTGAGACTTGAGCGCGATGCCCAGCTCGCGTCGCGCAAGCACCTGCTCGACTACAAACCCAGCCTGATCCATCTCATCTCGCACCGTAACCAGTTGCGGGCGCTCGCCTGATGCCTTGTCGCTCCACAAGTCTTTGCGGTAGCGCTCGGCGGCCAGCCCGATAACACCGTTGGCCGCGGCGAGGACGGGCTGGGTCGAACGGAAATTCTGCTCCAGCGTGACGATCTTCGCCGGCGGACTGTACTGCCCCGGAAAATCCAGGATGTTGCGCACGGTCGCGCCTCGAAAGGCGTAGATGGATTGCGCGTCGTCACCGACCACAGTTACGCCTTGCCCGTCGGGCTTGAGAGCGCGCACGATGCTCGCCTGCAGCGGGTTGGTGTCCTGATACTCGTCCACCAGAATATGGCTGAAGCGCGCCCCGAGCTCCTGCGCAAGCAACGGCTCCTGCACCATCTGTGCCCAATATAGCAGCAGGTCATCGTAATCCAGAACGTCCTGGTCCTGCTTGGCCGCGGCATAGGCGACGAACATGCGCTTGAGGTCCGCCTCCCATTCTTCGCACCAGGAGAAGCGCCGCCGCAGCACTTCGGCCAGCGGCGCCAGGGTATTGATCGCAGCAGAGTAGATGGACAGGCAGGTGCTCTTGCGCGGAAACCGCTTGGCAGTCCCCGACAGGCCCAGCTCGTGCCGCACCAGATTCATCAGGTCGGCAGAATCTTCACGGTCGTGGATGGTGAACGCCGGATTGAGGCCAATGCGCCCCGCGTACTCGCGCAACAGGCGCGCGCCGACGCTGTGGAAGGTCCCTGCCCAACTGAGTTTTGCCGCAGCGAGCTCGGGGCCTGCGACCTGGCGCACGATGCGCTCGGCGCACCGCATCATCTCCTGCGCGGCGCGGCGCGAAAACGTCAACAGGAGCACGGCCGACGGATCAGCCCCCTGTGCAATGAGATGGGCAACGCGGTGCGCGAGCGTGCTGGTCTTGCCCGACCCCGCACCGGCAATCACCAGCAGTGGGCCGGCGCCGGGCGCGCCAGCGCCGTGTTCGACGGCGCAGAGCTGCGCCGTGTTAAGACGCGCGAGATAGGCGGGCACTTCAGATTTTGAAGTCTGTTCGAGGGCCAGGCTCATGGTTCGATGTCCGCCGCCATGTGCAGCAAAAGCGCTGCGATTGCCTCGATTTGCAGGGCATACAAAGGAAAACTGTGCATACTGTATTTTTATACAGTAGACGGCAATTGGCAAGGCAACTGGCTGGATTGGCACGACGGCTTCGCGGTCCTGCAACGGCCGCATTCGACGTCTGAATCGCCGCGCATCTTCAGCGCTTGCGCCGATAGCCGAGGGTTATCGCGCGGCCGCAGACCGTCCCAATCCAGCATTCTCAGATTCGAACTCTCTGTCTCAGGCGGCGAGCGGCGCAAGGCACTCCGCGTCATCAGTCTTGACGCTGTTGACCCGCAGGCTGACCGGGTACATTTCCAGTTGTTCAGGCGGGAATGGCTTGAGCAATTCCTGCGCCTTTGCATTACCGGCATCCAGCCACGCGGCA
>JBAWGM010000225.1:0-2322 GCA_049592895.1 Thiobacillaceae bacterium
ATCGCCGTACCGCTGTTGATCAATGGCATGCCGCGCAAAGACGCCGCTGCACGATCGCGGGGCCTGTTGGACTCTTTCGGTCTGGGCGGACGTGCGGATGCCCTGCCAACGCAGCTCAGTGGCGGCCAGCAGCAACGAGTCGCCATTGCTCGGGCGCTTATCCATGAACCGAAACTGATCGTATGCGATGAACCGACAAGCAACCTCGACCATGCAGCGGGGCACCACGCGATGGAACTGCTGCGGCGCGAAGCCCGGGCGCCGGATCGAGCGTTGGTTGTCGTGACGCATGACGCACGCATCTTCGAATTCGCTGACCGTATCGCGCATCTGGACGATGGGCAGATCATCGATGTAAGCAGCGGAACGGCACAGGAGGTGCCACAATGATTCGCAAATATCTGCTCCCCCTGCTGGCTGTCGTTGGTGTGGTGATTGTCATCATCGCGATCATCGTTGACAGCCGGAGCCCGCCAGCCGCGCGCCCCGCAGTGCAGCCGCCCAAGGCGCCGTTTGCGTCCTACGTTGCGGGCACCGGAATCATCGAAGCCAGCAGCGGGAACATCGCCATTGGCACGCCGGTGCCCGGCATAGTCACGGCCATCTACGTCAAGTGGGGCGATCATGTGAAGGTCGGCGACCGGCTGTTCAAAATCGATATTCGCGATCTGCAAGCCCAACTTCTTCCGGCATTCGCCAAGAAGAAAGAGTCCGAGGCCAGGCTTGAACAGGCCAAGGGCCAGCTCAAGATCGCAGAGAGCGTCCCTGACAAGCGCGCGATCAGCGTTGAAGAACTCAACAATCGCCGGTCTGCCGTTACGATCGACGCGGCCGCTCTGGTAGCAGCCAAGGCACAGATCAAACAAATCAAGCTTGAGATTGGGCGACGCACGATCCAGGCGCTGGTGCCCGGTCAAATCCTTCAACTCAAGGTGCGACTTGGTGAATTCGCGCCGAGCGGAGCTCTTGCAACTCCCCTCATGGTACTTGGCAACGATACACGGCTTTACCTGCGTGTCGATATCGACGAGTACGACGCTTGGCGAGTGCGGCCAGATGCGCCCGCAGTGGCCTCCATCCGCGGTAATCCGAACTTGCACACGTCGTTGCGCTTCGAGCGCATCGACCCCTACGTCGTCCCGAAGGCCTCGCTGACCGGCAGCAGCA
This sequence comes from Thiobacillaceae bacterium, assembly GCA_049592895.1. Taxonomy (GTDB): domain Bacteria; phylum Pseudomonadota; class Gammaproteobacteria; order Burkholderiales; family Thiobacillaceae; genus DASQBT01. Next base: position 1,168 of record JBAWGM010000225.1, read on the forward strand.
CTGAGCGGACTGACACACGCGTCTTGCAGGTCATCTACAGCTTCGATCCAGCCACGCTGCCGGACACCTATGTCGGTCAGCAGATGGACGTGTTCATCCAAGCGCCCCCATCCGTATCAGCGCACGCGGCAGGATCAGGTTCAGAACGGCCGACGGTGGGTTCGCCGTGATCGCTTGGGGCCGTCGCATCGTCGCAGGTGCGCTCTGCGTTGCCTTGGCAGGCTGCGCGGCCACGCCCGACTACCATCCGCCGACACTTAGCGTGCCAGCACGATGGAGCGAGGCCCCCGAAAGCAGCGTGTCAGCCGCATCGGCGGATTCGCCCTGGTGGACAACATTTAACGCCCCGGAACTCGACTCCCTTGTCAAACGTGCGCTGCGGGCTAACTTGGACCTTCGGTTAGCCGAGGCGCGAGTCCGCGAGGCGCGTGCGCGGCGCGGGGCCACGGCCGCGTCTCAGTGGCCGTTGGTCGATGCAAGGGCGTCGGGTGCACGTGAACGAGACAGCAGGAACGCGCCCAACCCAGTGCTCGTGCGACCTGACGGTCAGGTTGAATCCCCAGGGCAACAGGAGAATTTCTTCCAGGCCGGGTTCGACGCAACGTGGGAATTCGACCTGTTCGGCGGCACGCGCCGATCCATCGAAGCAGCGCAGGCCGATGTCGAGTCGGCCGTCTACGACCGGGATGCTGTCCTCCTGACGCTGCTCGCCGAAGTATCCAGAAACTACATCGAACTGCGAGGGGCCCAGGCGCAACGCCGCATCGCACGCGAAAGCCTGGCTGCCCAGCAAGATATGCTGACCCTGGTCCGGGCGCGCTATGTAGCCGGGATGGCAACAGACCTCGATGTCGCGCGTGCCGAAGCACAAGTCCAACAGACGACCTCTCAGCTTCCCGCGCTCGATGCCTCTTACAAGAAAGCCCTTCACCGCCTCGATGTACTTCTCGGGCAGCCGCCTGGCGCTTTTGCGGACGAACTCCGGTCGGCGCGGCCGATCCCCGTACCTTCGGTCCAGCCCCCTTTGGGCGTGCCCTCTGACCTGTTGCGTCAACGGCCCGACATACGCAGCGCCGAGCGCCGCCTCGCCGCCGCATCGGCGCGACTGGGAGTAGCAAAGGCGGACCTTTATCCCAAGTTCTCCCTGCTCGGTAC
>JBAWGM010000226.1:0-2471 GCA_049592895.1 Thiobacillaceae bacterium
TTGCCCAGGGCGTAATACAGTCGGGTAAAGAAGGCTGGCGTCAGGGCGAATTCATCGTCCTGCTTTGCTGGCGCAGGCAATGCACCGTTGCCGGCCCGGTACTGGCCGGTGCGCCGGATCGAGGGCAGTACTTCGGAGGTCACCCAGCGCTTGAAGCGCTTCGCCTTCGGTTTACCGCTGCCAAAGATCAGGGCATATAGGCCTGACTCGTTGACGAAGTTGGTTTCCTGATTACCGCCGTGCGTAAGGGTGTATCGTTTTGATACATCCTCGCTGTCCACGTGATCATCCAATGTCTGCCTGGCATTCAGATACCCCAGGGCCTTGCACACATCATTGGCATTGAACCAGGGCATCTCGCGCTCCATGACCATGCGCATCCGCTCGCCCTCGAAGCCGAACTGCACCAGGCCGGCGAGGGTGTCGCCTTTCGATGTGGTATTACCGTCCGGATTCGATACACCCTTTGGCGGTTTCACTTTCTTCGCACTCATTTGGCTAACCTCATTTCTAACCTCATCTCAGTCGTTACATAGTGTTCGCCAGTGGAACTATGAATAATCAAAGGGTTATTCATCGCTCCCCCAGCCGTAGTCCCCGTGTCCCGAGCAAAGCCCTAATCTGGCTCAGGTTCTGCTCGATCACGGCCCGACTTGCCGGAACGTCTTCCGCCCTCTGTTCGAGTGAAGCAGCTCCCAGTTGCCTGACTTCACGTTCAGAGGCGATTTGCAAGCCCACCGTGGGGCAGAACTGGCCCAAGCGGGCACCTCGAACAATACCGTTCAGGTAACCCAGCCGGTTGATGACGGGTTTGCCTGACCGGGTCTTCTGGCGCAGCTGACCCACCCATTCATCGAGCGCCGCCTGGCGCGCCTTGACGACGCCCAACGCCACGCGTGCGTTGTCCTGCTCCTGATAGCCCATGCGGAAGAGCTCAACCATCATCGCCGGAGAGGCGTGATGGGTCATGAAGTATGCCTGCTTCTCGCAGCGGCTCCTGTGTTGGCCCATTTGCGTCAGGCATCGTTCGAGCGATGCCCCATCGACGTGGACAGAGAGGCGAAGGGCCTTGGCTTTGGAGAGCCGCAGCAGGTCGGACGAAGACAGGGCGTGCAGCGCATCGAGACGGTCAGTGACCAGGCCTGCTTTGATCAACTCGTCAAATGCGCCCTTCTCAAATTTGCTCACCAGGAAGGTCAGGAGCATCAGTTTGAGGCTGTCGTCCTCGACCAAAAGCAACTCGGTCATGACGGGCTCCGCTGGGAAAGGGCACAACCGGACAGCAGAGCTAACGCCACCGGGCGGATAGCCGACTCGGATAACAGACGCAAGAGTGCGGCCGGGTCGACAAAGGGGCGATTGTTGGCCCCCGACAAGCCCAGCAGGTCGTCTTCGACCATCGCAGAGAACGCACTTTCATCGAGCCCTCCTTCCATCAGCAGGGTCCGGCGCCAGCGCGAACCGGCAGGCAGGCGTTGGGCTACTTCGCTGTCGGCCTGGTGCGACAAGGTCGCCAGGAACCACCAGCCGGCGTAACGCAACCCCACATCAGGACAGGCAAGCGTGTCGATCGATTGTTCGGGCACCTCGACATAGAAACCGTGCGGAAGCCCTTCATCGAACTTGACGCAATCAGCGGTTGCGGTCAGATCGGCCAGCCGCATTACCATTTCGTTGATGTCCAGGGCGACGGACTCGCTGTCCTGGACATCAAGCCCCTGGGCCGCCAAGTCCGGCGCAGTATCGGGTGCATTGGTACCCACGTGCGAAGGATCAGGCTCAAGCGCATGCTCAGCGCCTAGTGCGGGATTGCCCTCCTCGATTGCGATGTTGTTGACGCGGGGCCTGGCCTGCGTGTTGGCATGATGCGCGATCTCTTCCAGTTGCTCGCGGCTGGCGTCGGGATTTCTTTCCAGCCAGTTCACCATGCGCAGCACCTGTTCCCGGGCGTGTCCGAGGGTTGCGCCCAGCGAGACACTCAGATCTCGGCACAGCCGGTCAATATCCAGCTCGCCCTCGATGACCGCATGCTCGGACAGCACGGGATCGAAACACTGGACCCACAGAGCGGCCTCCTCCCTGCCCAGCCGCTGCCCGAGCCGCACCAGCATATTCAGCTGTGGCTGCAGGGCTCTAGCTCCCCGAATATGGAGTTTTGGGCCGATGGCCGATAGGCGCTCGATACCAAACTTATAGGAACTCAGGTTGGCCAGCCCGACCACCAGCCCGTGCTGCCTGAGTTCAACCTCAAGCTGGCGGAATGAAATGCTCGTGCCGCGTGTTGTTTCGAGTTCCCGTTTGAAGTCCAGCACCCCATTGGCGCGATCCCAGAACGTCATGCTGCCGCGCGTCTCGTTCTCAATCAGGTGGGCGGCGATGGCATCGGCATCCCCGCGCCAGGCCGTGTAGGTGACCAGGACGAATTCAAACCGCTTATCCCCCTCCTGATACAAAGCCTGCAGGGCAGCCAG
>JBAWGM010000227.1:0-6726 GCA_049592895.1 Thiobacillaceae bacterium
GACACCTTCGAGAAGCTGCAGGTTGTTCCGCTACTTATCGTCACACCTCTGACCTTTCTGGGCGGCAGCTTTTATTCGATCGATATCCTCCCGCCGTTGTGGCAGAAGGTCACCCTGTTCAATCCGGTGGTTTATCTGATCAGCGGCTTTCGCTGGAGTTTCTCTGGGATTGCCGATGTGGACGTTGGCGTGAGTCTGGGCATGACCGCGGTGTTCCTGGCGATTTCCCTGATGATCATTGCCTGGATTTTCAGGACCGGATACCGGCTCAAGGCCTAGCGGGCAAGTGATAACGGGTCCAGGCGAGCTGACATCCGAATTGGCAAGCATGAATAGCGGGAAGTCCACGCCGCGCGGGCGTCAACAGCAAGACCGGATAGCCCGCGTGGCAGGCCTTACGCTTGTCCTCGTCCTGCATGGGGCGCTGTTGTATGGCTTGTTGCAGTACCGCATTCCGCCGCCCCCGGCCGAGTCTGTACCCCTGTTCGTCAATCTGCTTCACGATCCGCCGAAGCCCAAGCACACGAAGCCGCCCGTGGCTAAACCCCGGCCGGTGAAGCTCGACCAGCCCCGTCCGCCCGACCCTCCGCCTCTGCAGGAACTCGCGGAGCAGGTGCCGGCAATCTCTTCTGCCGAGCCGGTCGCGCCGCCGCCCCCTGGTGCGCCCCCAGGGATCGCAACGCCGTCTGAGCCCGCGCGGCCGCTCGAGCCCGCCGGTCCGGTGATTCTCGGCGGGGACTTGGCTGTTTCCTGCCCGGAACGAGCAGCGCCCGCCTACCCTTTGATCTCGCGCCGCCTGGGGGAAGAAGGCAAGACTGTCCTGCGGGTGGAACTGGATGAAAGCGGACTGATCGAGCGCACCGCGGTTAAGACCAGTTCGGGCTATGCCCGGCTGGATGACGCGGCTTTGACCGCGGTCAAACATTGGCATTGCAAACCGGTAAAGCGTGACGGCATCCTGGTCCGCGCGGTTGCCCTGCAGCCTTTCAGATTTGTTCTCGAAGGAAGATGACATGGAACCCGCAATCGGTCTTTCCCACTTCATTGTTCGGGCCGATGCACTCGGCAAGACGGTGCTCGTTCTGCTCCTGGCCTTGTCGCTGGCGAGCTGGTATCTGATTCTGACCAAGGCTTTGACCAATATGCTGGCCAAGCGGCGGGCGGAGAAATTCCTCGATCAGTTCTGGGCGGCGGACTCGCTGCAGCAGATTCGTCATGCACTGCTGCAGCAGCCACGCGATCACGCTTTCGCCCAACTTGCGCACGATGCCTTGGAAGCGGCCGCCGACAGCGAAAGACATGGCATGCAGAAACTCGCCGCCGCCGGGGGCTTGAGCGAGTTCCTGACCCGACTGTTGCGCAACGGCATCGACCTGGAAGCGGCGCGGGTGGAGCATGGTCTGACCATCTTGGCGTCCGCCGGTTCGGCCGCACCCTACATCGGCCTGTTTGGCACGGTCTGGGGCATCTACCACGCGCTGGTCAATATCGGCCTGTCCGGGCAGGGTACCCTGGACAAGGTATCCGGCCCGGTCGGTGAGGCGCTGATCATGACCGCGCTGGGCCTGGCGGTGGCCATTCCCGCGGTGCTGGCGTACAACGCCTTCAACCGCCGCAACCGGGTATGGCTGGCCAAGCTCGACGCCTTCGCCCATGATTTGTACGCCATCATCACGGTGGGCGAAAAATCCAACAGCTCGGCGGGCGAAGTACGCACGCTGCAAGTCGCAAGGAAGGGCTAAGCCATGCCCATGGGTAGCTTTGAGCAGCGCCGTCACCAGGGGCCGATGGTGGAAATCAATGTGGTGCCGCTAGTGGATGTCATGCTGGTGCTGCTGGTAATCTTCATCATCACCGCGCCGCTATTGACCAATGCGGTCAAGATCAACCTGCCCAAGGCCCGCAGTTCGCCCAACATCACCCGGCCGGAGCACATCGAGTTCGGCATCCGCCAGGACGGCAGCCTGTTCTGGAATGGTGAGAAAGTCTCGTTCGATCAACTGGGCTCGCGCTTTGCCGCGGCAGCCAAGAGCCAGCCGCCGCCCGAGTTGCATATCCGGGCCGACCGTCATGCCGAGTATGACTCCGTCGCAAAAGTCATGTCGCTGGCCGCCAGTGCCGGTCTGACCCGGATCGGGTTTGTCACCGATCCATCGACACAGCCTTAGGCGTGGCTCCAGTCCACCCACCCGGTATAGGCCGTCAGCAAGATCAGGCCGCCAAACGCAATCCGGTACCACGCGAATACGGTGAAGTCATGGCTGCTGATATAGCGGATGAGGGCTTTGACCGAAAACGCCGCGCTGATGAAGGCCGAAACAAAGCCCACTGCCAGAATGCCCAGTTCGTGAGCATCGAGCAGGGCCCGCGCCTTGTAGAGTTCGTAGAAAGATGCCGCGCCCAAAGTCGGCACCGCGAGGAAAAAGGAGAACTCCGTCGCCGCCTTGCGCGACAGGCCAAAAAACAGACCGCCGATAATGGTTGCGCCCGAGCGCGAAGTTCCCGGAATCAAGGCCAGCGCCTGGGCGAAGCCGAGCTTGATCGCATCCAGCGGGCTTACCGCTTCCACCGTTTCCACGCGAATGATGTGGCGGCGCCTTTCTGCCCAGAGTATGAACAGGCCGCCGATGACGAACGCAAGCGCGACAGGAACGGGCGAGAATAGCGCAGCCTTGATCTGCTTGCCGTAGAGCAGTCCTATGGCGGCCAAAGGTATAAATGCAATGGCGAGATTGAGCCAGAAACGGTTGGCTATGCCGTCCCGCCCCAGACCCTTGACCGCCCATCCGAGGCGTGACCGGTAATCCCATACCACTGCCAGGATCGCGCCCAACTGGATGACGATTTCGAACACCTTGCCTCTTTCGTCATTGAAATTGAGCAGGTCGCCGACCAGGATCAAGTGGCCGGTACTGGATACGGGCAGGAATTCTGTCAGTCCTTCGACGATGCCCAGGATCAGGGCCTTAAGATAAATCGCGATATCCATGTTTTGGCGTTTCGATAAAAAAATCGCGCGGCGAACCGCGCGTTTTGTTGCCTTAAATCCCTGTCAGTCAGGGGAACAGGGCCATCTTACCCCGTATCGAAGCAGGCTTCATGTCCGGGAGTCGGGCTGGGAGCTTTTGTCCGGTGCATCCGGTGCGAGTTCCGGTGCCAGTTCCGGTGCGGGTTCCGGCGTGGGCTCAGACCTGGATTCAGGCGGCAGGGATTCCTTCAATTCCTCCTGAAACTGTTGCAACATCTGATCCATGGTGGCAGCACCCTGCTCCTTGAATGTCCTGGCCAGCTCCTGCGCACGCTGCTGCAGCTCAGGTGGCGGAGCCGGTGGCGTCTTGCCTGCCATGCCGGCCTTCATGGCGTTGCGCAGGTAATTGAAGAACAGATCGACATCGGCAGGCTTGACCATGGCACCGAATTGTTCAATGCCTGGCTCAGGGCTCTTGTCCTCCGCAAGCACCGGGCCGGCAAACAGGAAACCCGCAAACATAACCGGGATCAATCGAGGAGTGTGCATCTTTGCCTCCCAAGTAGTGACTCTCGAATATTAGGCCAGTTCGGTTGAAAATGCTTCGGAAGCTTTTTTGGCAGGCCAAACCGTTTCCTGCATTCGAGCCGAAGCACGCAAACGCCGCCTTGCTGGCATCAAGGGAAATCGTAGCCTGCCACCATGTCCGATCGCATGGAACTAAACTTCCGCACAGACGCCTATAGGGCATGTTCGAAAAATTTCAAAGCAAGCTGCACGACTTCATCGAAACCTTCGCGCCCAGTCCCGAGACCCGAATGCGCCGTGAGATGGAGGCCATCCAGCAGGCCTGTTGCCAGTTGCTGATGGAAGTGGCGCGGCTCGCCGAAGCAGACACCCGGCAAAAACGCGACATGGTCGCCCAGGTGATGCGGGAACAGTTCGACATGTCAGCGGCCGAACTCAGGGCGATGATCGATATCGTCGGCCGACCGGAGAATCGGCTGACCGCATACTATGACCAGGTGAGGCTGATCAACGAACGCTTCGACCCCGCCCGCAAAACCCGCTTCATCGAACAGCTATGGCGCGTCGCGGCAGTGGACGGCGACATCGACATGTACGAAGACAACGTGGTGCGCAAGCTGGCCGATCTGCTGTACGTCCCGCACAGCGATTTCATCCTGGCCAAGAATCGGGTGCGCGCGCAAGTCATCCCGCAACCGAATTGACCCCGCTCACGGCCTGAGTCGACATTCACAAGACGACTTTCAGCTTTCGGCCACCTGCAATGGAAAATCCTTGCCGTTCATAAAACGCCAGGGTCCGATCGAACTACGACAGCGGCGGCGTGGTGACTTCCAGACGACTCCAGCCACGCGACAAGCCAAACGCCTTTGCTTCGGCGACGAGGCAACGGCCCAATTCGTGTGAACGAAATTCGGGACGAACGTACAACTCCGGAATGATGCCGAATGTGCCTTCGGCATAAAGCGCGTCGCTCTCGCACAGGGTGATGAAACCCGCCGGCTTGCTGCCCGCGTCGCGCGCGACGAAAACGAAATACTTTTCCCGGACCAGAAAATCCTCCAGCCTTGCTGTGGTTTCTGCCAGATCAAAGTTAAAGGCCCGGTTGCCGATCGCATCCATGATTTCCGTCAGCAGCTCGCCGACCATGACCGCGACTACCGCAGCATCGTCCGCGGTTGCCTGTTGTATGGTCGGCGCCTGGGTCATCTTGTCCAGATCGGCATGAGTCCGTGTCCATCCATTTTGTCGTATTCCGATACTGATGTGGCGGCAGTCTTCTTGGCCGCCGCCACAATCCCATTCAAACGCCGACCAAACAGGCTTGTTGGCCGCGATCGAGCATGTGGCGCAGGATGGTTCTTGCCTTCACGCTGCGTGGATCGTAATCCACGCGTAGCAGATGTGGCTTTGCGCTGGCGGTGACGTGGCCCACGCCTTCAACATGGCCAAGTGCGCCAAGCAGCTTGGACATTTCACCGGCATCGTGTCGAAATGGATCTACACATTGGCTTGATAGGTGCAAGCTGGGAGGTCATGTAATTGAGAAATAGGATGGCACAGCCGGTCGCATAGTCTGTCGTATCATTGTTTTCGTTGTGCGTGACCCAATCGCCTCTGTCCACCTGATTTACCCAAGACTGACTTGTCGCGTAGCCGTACTTGACTGCGCTTCCAGGAAAGGCGAGCTCGCCGAGAAAGCGCGACAGCGCCTCACCTTTGCTGTCGGACGGATACCAGCCGCCCTTCTGGGCACGCATGCACACCTCCGCACTCTCCTGCGCGAAAACGTACCGCGCTTGTCCTAAATCGTAGCTCCGCTGGCCGGCTGCGCTCGCGGCAGCGTAGATGTCGATCCCACTCATGCCCTCCGAGAGCCCACCGCCGGTCATGGCCCAGACCGTCAACGTGATCGACGCCGGTGGCGTCGATAGACCGAACAAAGCTGCCTGCTGTTCATAAACGCCATCGACAATCTGTGCCAGTCCGCTGCTTGTGCAGTCCGATCGATCCCACGGTCGCCTGCCGTTCTCGTCAAACCGCTTTGTGGTCTTGCTGATATCACTCCCAATGCCTGGGCAAGGAAGCCAGCGTGCTCGATATCCGTTCACAAGCGCTACCGGCTCGGATATCCAAGAGGCCAAAGTATCCATGGACGCTACCGTACGGTAGCGAACAGACTCGACCCGACGCGGTGGTGTAAGGTGCAAATGTCGGTCGCACCGACTCTTAGGGATAGCGGCGCGTTGAGCTTGAAAAAACATGACCGCTGGCACGAACCATATTGCAACACGCTCACACACTCGGATCCTCGATGACTCATGCCCGACTGAACCCTGACCCCCTTCCGCGGTGGCCGCGCATCAGCCGGATCGTTGTGGGCGGGCTGGTGTTGAGCCTGTATGGTTGCGCCTCGCTGGTGCCGCATGACGCCGCTCCCCTCGGGTTCGATGTGCCGGCCGCATGGTCTGCGGCCGATGTCCCGCCAGCAAACGGCTCTTCCTCGCTGGCGCAGTGGTGGTTGCGCTTCGATGACCCGCTGCTTGCCAGTCTGGTGGACCAGGCCTTGCAGGCCAATGCCGACGTGAGGAGCGCTGAGGCCGCGCTGCGGCAGGCCCGCGCGCTGCGTGATGTTGTGGCGGCCGGCCTGTTACCGGCGATGGACGCCTCGGCGTCGGCAAGGCACGACACCAGCGGTGTCAAGAGCGGCAGCAGAAGCAGTCGCAACAGCTTCAACGCCGGGCTGGACGCAAGCTGGGAGATCGACATCTTCGGCGCCAACCGCAGTGCGCTGCAAGCCAGCGAAGCCACGGCACAGGCCAGTGTCGCAAACCTGGGCGATGTGCAGGTGTCGATCGCCGCCGAGGTCGCGCTCGATTACATCACGCTGCGCGGCACCCAGGCGCGGCTGGCGATTGCCGAGAACAACCTGTCCAGCCAGCAGGAAACCTTGCAGATCACGCAATGGCGCCTGCAAGCCGGCCTGGTCACATCGGTGGAAGCTGAGCAGGCGCGCGCTGCCGCCGAACAGACCAGCGCCCAGTTGCCGGCGTTACAGACCAGTATCGAGCAAAGCCGTCATACCCTCGCGGTGCTGACCGGCCAGCCGCCGGCTGCCTTGTCGGCGGTGCTGGCCGCGAGCAGCCCGGTGCCGCGGGCGGCCGACGACCTGGCGCTCTCCATTCCAACCGATACGCTGCGCCAACGGACCGATGTGCGCGCCGCCGAGC
>JBAWGM010000228.1:0-2080 GCA_049592895.1 Thiobacillaceae bacterium
GCGCACTCACCGTGTGAACGAGGCCCAAAAAAGACAGTCCGGCATATGCGTCGCGCGAATCCGGTCCCCCAGCGCGCCTTATCCGGTTTGCCCGTCGTTTACCTCGTCGGTCCACACCTTGAAGCTCTTCAGGGTATTGGGACCGAAGGTATTGGTGATGGCGACGTCGGCGGCGTCTCGGCCGCGGGCGATCAAGACGCGGCCGATTCGCGGGGTATTGTTGCGTGCATCGAAGGTGTACCACTGGCCGTCAAGGTAGGCCTCGAACCAGCCGGCGAAATCCATCGGCCCATAGGGCGGCGGCATGCCGATGTCGCCCAGGTAGCCGGTGCAGTAGCGCGCCGGGATGTTCATGCAGCGGCAGAAAGCGATGGCGAGATGGGCGTAATCACGGCAAACGCCGGCCCGCTCCTGGAAAGCGTCCCAGGCCGTCTTGGTAGCGCGCGCGTGCTCGTAGCCAAATGTGATATGCCTATGGACGAAGTCGCAGATCGCCTGGACCCGCGCCCATCCTGTTGGCGAATTGCCGAACAGTTGCCAAGCGCTCTCGGATAAGCGATCCGTCTCGCAATATCGGCTGCCCAGCAGGAACAGCAGGGTCTCGTCCGGCAGTTGTTCCACCGGAGTTTGCCTCGCATACGGGACGACGACATCCGGCAGACCCGTATCTCTCACCAACGCATTGGTTGACAGCCTGAGCATACCCCGGGGGGCCATGATGCGGCTGCACCAGTTGCCATAGCTGTCGCGATAGGCGGTGATGGGAACGGGGGGATCGGCGATCAGGTGGTCGGGAACGATGATGTCGGAGACGCGCGTGTAATGCACGCTCAGGGTCAGAATCATCGGCGTGGGCTGCGGGCAGTCGTAAATCAGTTCGTAGCCGATGTGGATCTTCATGGTGGGACTCCTGATGTGTACCCGCGCAGCCCGTTGCCGGACGCTGGCAGTTTGGATTGTTGCGAACGAAGCGGCTAGGCGGAAATGTCCGCACGGCGGCTGGCCAGTGCCGTGCGCAGCGAGTCAAGGATCGCGTTGCGGAAGGCGGTCCAATGTGGGCCTGCCCTGAAAACGTGCTTCTGGTTGATCTCCAGTTCGATGCCCACGTACGCGTCGGGTGGCAACCGTCGACGAAACCAGGCGGTCAGGCCATCGCCTTTGCCCGCATACGGATAATTGCGCCGGATGGCGAGATCGGGCGCGCAAGCCTTGAGGGCTGTCGTCCAACGCTCGCACAGATCCACCTCACCCGGGCGTGCCGGGTCATAAAGCAGGCCAATATCGGCGTTTCGCACCTTGCTGTCCAGCTCGGGCGTGAAGCTGTGCGACGAGAGGTGGATGACCCGGCCATGGTCCGCGATCGCCTGCCTGACCAAACGCTCAGCTTGCGCGCGATAGGGCTGGTAATAGCGCTTCAATATCCGCTGACGCGCGTCGGTATGCGCTTTGCGGCTCGCCTCGAAATGAAGATGCGGATGGCCGATGGATCGATTCAGGTCCACCAGCAGACGGCTGACGGTGGAAGCCACCAGCGGCGCTCCCAATGCCGTTGCCAGCGCTCTTGCCATGGCCAGCGCACCGCGGTCAAAGCCTCGGTGGGAGTCCAGCAGCGCCTGATGAGGCTCAAACAGGTCGCGATACGCCGCGGGAATCCGGTTGCCGCCATGCTCGCAGGTGATGACGAAGCCATCGCTTGCCGCACTGCCACAATCAGTTGTGCGTCCGGCCTGCGCGATCGACTCTGCCAGCATGATCGGCGGCCTTACCAGTCCAGGTTGGGCAGTTGGCTGAACACCTGCCGGGTGCCTTCAGTCCATTGCTTGCCGAGCGCGTTGAAATACCCGTCCCCCTCGTCGAAGCGGCGACGCATCCGCACCGCAAGACTGTCGCGTTCATAGCAGATCAGATCGATCGGCACGCCAACGGACAAATTGCTGCGCATGGTTGAATCGAAGGAGACGAGGACACATTTTGCGGCATCGTTGAGCAAGGTCGACCGGGTGATCACGCGATCGATGATCGGCTTCCCGTATTTGGTTTCACCGGTCTGGAGATAAGGTGTCTCCAAGCTGGCCTCGAT
>JBAWGM010000229.1:0-5526 GCA_049592895.1 Thiobacillaceae bacterium
CCAGAATCATGCGCCGATTCGGATCGTTTTCCGCCAGCAGAAAGGGCCCGGTGCCGACCGGAAACCAGTCCAGATTCAGATTGCGTTCCTCCATGCCGGGCTGGGCGTAGAAGCGCTCCGCCTCCCATGGAACCGGGGCAAAGAAGGGCATGGCCAGCCAATAAATGAACTGCGGGTAGAAGGATTTCAGGGTGATGCGATAGGTGTAACGATCCAGCACCCGAACGCCCGACAGATCAAACGCCCGCAGATCCAGCCAGGCACCCTTGGGCAGCCGGTCCGCTGCTTTCTCCACCTGCTCGTTGAAAGGTCCCAGGCCCTCGATGTATTCGGTCATCAGGCCGAAGATCGGCGAACTGAGCCGCGGGCTGGCCAGCCGCTTGATTTCGTACACGTAATCGTCGGCCGTCAGTTCGCGCGTGCCGGTATAGGGGAAATCCCGCAGCGTGTTGATGTGCTCCAGGTCCTTTTCCTGCAGACCCAGATAGCGCGGCTGGCCGTCGGGCAGCAGTGCGAAGGCGGGATGCGGCTGGTAGCGGATGCCCGGCTTGATGCGAATATCGTAAGTGCTGCGTGTGATTTTCTCCGGCGGCGCGCTCGCCGGCAACTCATTGCCCGCCGCATCCCAATACCGCACCAGCGGCATGGATACAGCGGTGAGCGGTTCCAGCGTGTAGGGCCGTTTGAGAAAATGATATTGCAGCGGCGGCTCGTAGATCTGGCCAGTGAATTCCACCTCGTTGCTGCTGTAGGAACGGGCCGGGTCCAGGTGCTTCGGCCGTTCCTCGAACACCGTGTACAGAACTGCCTTGCCCTCGTCGCGACGGGGATAAGGGTCATTCCAGTTCTGGCCGCATGCCGAAAGCAACAGCACAGGCAACAGGACAAACCACAGGGAGCGGAAATTCATAGGCCGCTAGTGTAACCAAATCGAACACCCCCCGACACCAACCAGATCCATCCGCAAAGTTCTAACCCTTGTTGGCAATTCGTCTGTCGGGAACTATTGTTCTTCTATATACGTACAAGAAAACTTGCCTAAAGGGAGGCCGTCATGTATTGGGGGGTTTACCTGCTGGGCGCCCTGTCCGCCAGCGTCGTCGTCATGCAGGTCAGCCTGCACCACCGGGCTCGCCGGGTGGAGGGCCAGGAAGCGCCCGACACGTCAGTTCTGGATGGCAAAGCGGGCAAACATTCACGCAAGCTTTACTATTTCTACGCCCGGCACTGCGGCCCGTGCAAGGCCATGGCCTCACTTATCGAACGCGTGCGTCAGGATCATCCCAATCTCATCAAGCTGGACATTGCTGAAGCGCCCGACCTTGCGCGCCAGTTTGGCATTGTCGCCACCCCGACCTTTATTCTCGTCGAGGCCGGGACGATTCGCAAAGTACGGCTCGGCGGCATGAATCAGCGGCAACTGCTGGCGATGCTGGGGACTGAATGAACCCGGCGTCCGACGCCGCAGTTCCCAAACGGAGAACCCCAACGGCAATCACACATTCGTCGCCGCTTAGGTCGTTGACGACACGCTATTGAACGAAATTGGATATATGTGGGCCATAACGGCGATAATTGCTGCCTTGCTTCAAGACTGAGGTACCTCCATGGGATTTCTCGCCGGCAAACGCCTGCTCATTACCGGACTGATCAGCAACCGCTCCATTGCTTACGGCGTCGCCCGCGCCTGCCACCGCGAAGGCGCGGAGCTGGCATTCAGCTACCAGGGTGAGCGGGCGCGCGACCGGGTGGTCGACTTTGCCAAGGAATTCGGCTCCGATCTGGCGTTCCCCTGTGACGTCGGCAGCGATGAGGAAATCGACGCCCTGTTTGCCGAACTCGGCGAGCACTGGGACAAATTCGATGGATTCGTTCACTCGATTGCCTTCGCCAAAAGAGAGGCATTGGGAGAGGATTTTCTCGCGGGCATGTCGCGCGAGAACTTCCGTATTGCGCATGACATCAGCGCCTACAGTTTTTCCGCCCTGGCCAAGGCGGCACTGCCCATGCTGGAAGGCCGCAATGCGGCCCTGGTGACCCTGACCTATCTGGGCGCCAACCGTTCGGTGCCGCACTACAATTTGATGGGCATGGCCAAGGCCAGCCTGGAATCCAGCGTGTATTACCTTGCCGCCAATCTGGGGCCGAAAAATATCCGCGTCAATGCCGTCTCCGCCGGCCCCATCAAGACCCTGGCTGCCAGCGGGATCGCCGACTTCAACAAGCTGCTGGCTTACGGCGAGAAGAATGCGCCCCTGCGTCGCAACGTCACGATCGACGAAGTGGGCAACGCCGTTGCTTTCCTGATGTCGGATCTGGCCAGCGGCATCACTGGAGAAATCACTTACGTCGACGGCGGGTTCAACACCACCGCAGGCCTGGCGGTTGATTCCTCTTTATGACGGATTCTTCAGCACGCTGAGCTTGTACAGAGCGTTTCCGGCAGTTCATGGTTCTGTCTGCCTTGCAAAAGGGCTATTCGCCGCGCCGGAACATCTTGTCCAGATCGGTCAGGGAAAATTGAAACCAGGTGGGCCGGCCGTGGTTGCACTGGCCGGCCCGTTCGGTGGCCTCCATTTCGCGCAGCAGGGCGTTCATCTCTGGCAGGGTCAGTTTGCGATTGGCACGCACGGCGCCATGGCAGGCCAGGGTGGCCAGCAATTCGTTGCGCCGTCCAGTCACCAGGCGCGTCACGCCGTACTCGCGAATTTCTCTTAGCAAGTCGCGCGTCAGCTCAACTGGATCGGCGTCCTTCAACAGGGCGGGAATAGCGCGCACCGCGACCGCATTCGCGGCGATCGGCGATAACTCAAATCCTATCCCCCTGAGTGCGTCAGTCTGTTCGGCAATCGCCGCCACATCGCGTTCGTCTGCCTGCACCGTCAGCGGAATCAACAGGCTCTGGGTGGGAACGGCCTTGGCGTCGAGGGCGGCCTTGAGCTTTTCATATATCACCCGCTCGTGCGCTGCGTGCATGTCCACCACCACCAGGCCCTGGGCGTTTTGCGCCAGCACGTAGATGCCCTGAAGTTGCCCAAGGGCAAAACCCAAAGGATAATGCGCACCGGTTTCAGGCTCGCCCTGCAATGCCTCTGTAGAACGGGAGAGTACATCATAGAAGGCCAGTGCCTCACGGGCCTGGAGGCGTATGGGGGATTGAGCATAGGAAGCCTGAGCCGTGGGCCAGCTTTGCCTTTCTCCATCACCTCGGCCCTCGCTCGCTAGCAGAGAGGGGTTGAAGGCACGACGCGGAATACCGAGTGGCGCCTGATGCACCGTCGCTGCCGTCCCCCCGGCTGCACCGCCAGACAAAGTCTGCTCCACGGCGTGGAACAGAAACTGGTGCACTGCCCGGCTGTCGCGAAAGCGCACTTCGGTCTTGGCCGGATGGACGTTGACGTCCACCCCTTCCGGCGGCAGCCGGAGAAACAGGGCATAGGCCGGATGGCGGTCGTGGTGCAGGACATCCCGATAGGCTTCGCGCACGGCATGGGACAGGACCTTGTCGCGCACGTAGCGGCCGCTGACAAAAATGAATTGCGCTTCGCGTCCGCTTTTCGAATAGGCGGGCAAGGCCGCCAGCCCGGTCAAACTCAGCGGCCCCGCCTCGGCATGCACCGCCACCGATGCCGCAACGAAGTCCTCCCCCAGCACCGCAGCGATGCGCTCATGCAGGCTGTGGGTCGGGTAGCGCGCCTGCACCCGGCCGTTGTGGGTCAGGGTGAACGCGACATCGGGCCGGGCCAGGGCCATGCGCCGGACGACTTCCGCGCAGTGGGCATATTCGGTAGCTTCGCTGCGCAGGAACTTGCGCCGCGCCGGGGTATTGAAAAACAGGTTGGCCGCGCTCACCACCGTGCCCCGGCTCAGAGCTGCCGGAACCGCAGATCCCGCCGTCGCTCCTGCTGCTTCGACCTGGTAGGCATGCGCCAGGTCTGCGCGCCGACTGGTGATGCTGAGCCGCGCAACCGACGCCATGCTCGCCAGCGCCTCGCCTCGAAAGCCCAAACTGGATACGCGCTCCAGATCATCCAGGCTGACGATCTTGCTAGTGGCATGACGAGCCAGGGCCAGGGGAAGGTCATCCGGGCCCATACCGCTGCCATCGTCCTGCACCGACATCAGCTTCATGCCGCCGGACTCGAGCCTGATATCGATCTGGCTGGCGCCCGCATCGAGGCTGTTTTCGATCAACTCCTTCAAGGCTGAAGACGGCCGCTCGACCACCTCGCCGGCGGCTATCTGGGCGATCAGGAGATCGGGCAACAGGTGAATTCGAGGCATGGCCCCGATTATACGAGGCGGCAAGGAAACCGCTGGCACCAGGGCATGCCAACTCATTTCACGCCGCGGAGGCTACATGTCCCTGGTCAGCCGAGTCCGCGCCATGGGTGGATTCCTGGCCAAGTAGGCGTTGATGCCATCCACAATGGCATCAGCCAGCTTGTTCTGATAATTCTCGTCGGTAAGGCGTTTTTCTTCTTCCGGATTGGAGATGAACGCAGTCTCCACCAGGATGGAAGGAATGTCCGGCGCTTTCAGGACCGCAAATCCCGCCTGCTCCACGCGGCCCGTGTGCAGGCCATTGATTTCACCCAACTGATGCAACACGGACCAGCCCAGCTTCAGGCTGTCATTGATGGTCGCGGTCTGCGACAGGTCGATCAGGGTGCGCTTGAGATTCGGGTCCTTCACGTCGATGTTGATGCCGCCGATCAGATCGGCCGCGTTTTCCTTCTTCGCCAGCCAGCGTGCGGCCGCGGAAGTGGCGCCGTGTTCCGACAAGGCAAACACTGAGGCTCCGCTCGCATCAGGGTTAACGAAGGAATCCGCGTGGATGGACACGAACAGATCCGCCCGCATGCTGCGCGCCTTGATCACCCGGTCCTGCAGGGGAATGAAGTAGTCCCCGTCACGGGTCAACACGGCGCGCATATTTTCCTGCTGGTCTATCCGCTCCTTGAGCTTCCGAGCCACGG
Organism: Thiobacillaceae bacterium; assembly: GCA_049592895.1. Lineage (GTDB taxonomy): Bacteria > Pseudomonadota > Gammaproteobacteria > Burkholderiales > Thiobacillaceae > DASQBT01. The sequence continues at coordinate 4,980 of JBAWGM010000229.1, forward strand.
CCAGCGTGACCTGTTTTTCATAAGTGCCGTGGGCGCCCTTGGCGCCCGGGTCTTCCCCGCCATGGCCGGCGTCAATGGCAATCGTCAGCAGACGTGCGTACTGGCTCGATTTTGGAATGGCGGTTTCCTTGCCGGATTTTGCGTTGGCATTATCAGCCGCGTGGCTGGCCTGATCGCCCGCGGCACCGCCGTTGGCCGATTGCGGGTACAGGTCCACCACCAGGCGGTAGCCGTAGTTTCTCAGCGGCTTGATCGCAAAGATGGAAGGCCGTACCGGCGCCTTGAGTTCGAGCACCACGCGGGTCACGCGCGGACGGTTCAGTCCTATCCGCACCGCCTTGACATAGGCATCGTCAGCCTGCACCAGACTGGCAAGGCCGCTGAGATCGGCGTTGACTTCCACCCCTTCCAGATCCAGCACCAGCCGATCGGGATTTTGCAGCGTGAAATACTTGAACGGGATAGGCCCCCTGGCTTCCAGCGTGAGCCGTGTGTAATCGGGTGAAGGCCACAAGCGGGCCGCGCTGAGGCTGGTGGCTGGCTGGGC
>JBAWGM010000230.1:0-9223 GCA_049592895.1 Thiobacillaceae bacterium
GGACTTCAACAGGTGGACTCTTCAATTTAATGAGAATGCAATGGCTGTAAAAACCTACAACGCCGGCGTGAAGGAATATCGCCAGACTTACTGGATGCCGGAATACACTCCGCTCGAAACCGACATCCTCGCCTGTTTCAAGATTACCCCCCAGCCTGGCGTCGACCGCGAAGAAGCCGCCGCCGCCGTAGCCGCCGAATCCTCTACCGGCACCTGGACCACGGTGTGGACCGACCTTTTGACCGACTTGGACTACTACAAGGGCCGCGCCTACCGCATCGAAGACGTGCCCGGCGACGACACCTGCTTCTACGCCTTTGTGGCCTACCCCATCGATCTGTTCGAGGAAGGTTCCGTGGTCAACGTGCTGACTTCCCTGGTCGGCAACGTGTTCGGCTTCAAGGCCCTGCGCGCCCTGCGCCTGGAGGACGTGCGCTTCCCAATCGCCTACGTCAAGACCTGTGGCGGTCCGCCCGCTGGCATACAGGTTGAGCGTGACCGTCTCAACAAATACGGCCGCGCCCTGCTGGGTTGCACCATCAAGCCGAAACTGGGTCTTTCAGCCAAGAATTACGGCCGCGCCGTGTACGAGTGTCTGCGTGGCGGCCTCGATCTGACCAAGGACGATGAGAACGTAAACAGCCAGCCCTTCATGCGTTGGCGCGATCGTTTTGAATTCGTGGTGGAAGCGTGCCAGAAAGCAGAGCGTGAAACCGGCGAGCGCAAAGGCCACTATCTGAACTGCACCGCGCCGACCCCGGAAGAGATGTACAAGCGTGCCGAATTCGCCAAGGAGTTGGGCGCACCGATCATCATGCACGACTATCTGACCGGCGGCCTCACCGCCAACACCGGTCTGGCCAATTGGTGCCGCAACAATGGCATGCTCCTGCACATCCACCGCGCCATGCACGCCGTGCTGGATCGCAACCCCCATCATGGCATCCACTTCCGCGTCCTGACCAAGGTTCTTCGTCTCTCCGGTGGTGACCACCTGCACTCCGGCACGGTGGTGGGCAAGCTGGAAGGTGACCGCGAGGCGACCTTGGGCTGGATTGACACCATGCGTGACAAGTTCATCAAGGAAGACCGCAGCCGCGGCCTGTTCTTCGATCAGGATTGGGGTTCCATGCCTGGCGTATTCCCGGTTGCGTCCGGCGGCATTCACGTGTGGCATATGCCGGCGCTGGTCGCCATTTTCGGCGACGACGCCTGCCTGCAGTTCGGTGGCGGCACGCTGGGCCACCCCTGGGGCAACGCGGCCGGTGCGGCGGCCAACCGCGTCGCACTGGAAGCCTGCGTGGAAGCCCGCAACCAGGGCGTACAGCTCGAGAAGGAAGGCAAGGCCATCCTGACCCATGCCGCGAAATCTTCTCCCGAACTGAAGATCGCCATGGAAACCTGGAAAGAGATCAAGTTCGAGTTCGACACCGTCGACAAGCTGGACGTGGCGCATAAGTAAGGCTCGTAGGGTGGGTTAGGCCGCAGGCCGTAACCCACCGATGAAATGGTGGATTACGCCGCGATGCGGCTAACCCACCCTACAGATCTAATCCCCGAAAGGAAGCAACAAATGTCAGAAATGTTGGATTACAAGAGCCGTCTGAGCGATCCCGCCAGCCGCAAGTTTGAAACTTTCTCCTACCTGCCCGCCATGAGTTCCGCGGGCATGCGCAAGCAAGTCGAATACATCGTGAAGAAAGGCTGGAACCCTGCCATCGAACACACTGAGCCGGAACACCTGATGGACACGTACTGGTACATGTGGAAGCTGCCAATGTTCGGCGAAACCGATGTCGAGCGCATCCTGGCCGAGGCCGAAGCCTGTCACAAAGCCAACCCGAACAACCACGTTCGTCTGGTCGGCTACGACAACTTCGCCCAATCCCAAGGGACCGCCATGGTGATCTACCGCGGCAAGACTGTTTAAGCCGCGACGGGAGACCGTATCGCCCCCGTCGCCGCAAGGCGCGGGGGCTTTTTGTTTGCGAATATATTTTGTACGGTGGGCAAAGCATAGCGTGCTCACCGCTGGAAAATGGTGGGCACGTCCTTCGGCGTTTGCCCACCCTACGGAGGACGTAAGGTGCCCAACATCATCGACCAATACCGCATCAGCAAGGAACCCTACTACCGCACCGTCGCCGACGAGGTGGAGTTGTATGAAGCCGCCTATTCGGTGCGCATGCCCATGATGCTGAAGGGCCCAACCGGCTGCGGCAAGACCCGCTTCGTCGAATACATGGCCTGGAAGCTTGGCAAGCCGCTGATCACCGTGGCCTGCAACGAAGACATGACGGCGTCGGACCTGGTGGGCCGCTTTCTGCTCTCTGCCGAAGGCACCCAGTGGCAGGACGGTCCGCTGGCCCTTGCCGCCCGTCACGGCGCGATCTGCTATCTGGATGAAGTCGTCGAAGCACGCCAGGACACCACGGTGGTGATCCACCCCTTGACCGACAATCGCCGTGTCCTGCCGCTGGAAAAGAAGGGCGAGTTGGTCACCGCCCACGCAGATTTCCAGATTGTGATTTCCTACAACCCGGGCTACCAGTCCTTGATGAAGGATCTCAAGCAGTCCACCAAGCAGCGCTTTGGCGGCCTGGACTTCACCTATCCCGAACACGCCGTCGAAACCGAGATCGTTGCGCATGAAGCCGCAATTGATGCTGACGTGGCGGGCAAGCTGGTTTCCATCGCGGAGCGCTCGCGCAACCTCAAGGGCCATGGCCTTGATGAAGGCTTGTCTACCCGCATGCTGATCTACGCCGGTTCGCTTATCGCCAAGGGGGTCAAACCCCTGGCCGCCTGCCGCGTGGCGCTGGTACGGCCCATCACCGACGACCCGGATATGCGCGATGCGCTCGATGCGGCGGTCAGTACTTTCTTCTGATGCAAGGGATCCAGGGCCAGGGAATGTGCGCAAAGCCAAAACCTTGAATCCTGGCGCAGCCAAGGGCCGTACAACCCTGACTCATGACCCTGACCCCTGACCCCTAAAAAGCCATGTCCATCAATTTCGACGATTACACCGAACTGCTGGAGCCGCTTTCGCCCCATAGCCGGGAGATGTTGCAGGCCGCCTGGCACGACGCCACCAAGGTGTTCTCGCCGCGCGGGTTGGACAATTACCTGAAAGGCGCGGCTGCGCTGCGCGGTTTGGGTCGTGGCGACTCGCTGGTCGAGACCTGGATAGGCGAAGCCCCCCAGGTTGCAAAGGAAGTCGGGGAGGATGTGGTCGCTGACCTGGCCACTGCGGCACTCACACTCGCTTCAAAGACCTCCGGCGCGGTGATTGAACTGCTGCTTGCCACCGCTCCCATCGCGGCAAATCGCCTGGGCGATGCGCAGTTGTTCATCAAGTATCTGCGATTCATCAACACCCTGATCGCGCAGGCCCCGCGCGGGGTGCGTCCGATGCTGGACAAGCTGGAGGTGCTGTTCAAGCAACTGACCCTGGGCGGTCTGCGGCGCTGGGCGATGTGGGGCGCGCACGCGCACCGCACCAATTACGAGGAGCAGATCCGCTACTTCAGCCTGGAATCGAAAGAATCGCTCGCCATGCTGCAGAAGGAGCGCAAGGGCACGTTGCTGGTGGATGTGCAGCGCCGCATCAACATGTATCTGCGCGCCTTGTGGGCGCGGGATTTCTTCATGCGCCCGACTTCTGGTGACTTCGAATTGCGCGAGGGTTACAAACCTTACATCGAGGACTATCTGCTGCATCTGCCCGATGCCTTTGATGACTTCCTGGTCCCGGGTCAGGATGCGGGCGGAGCGCGCATTTCGGGGCTGGAACTTTACCGGGCCACAGCCGCCCACTGCGCCGCCCACGTAATGGAAACCCGCCGGCCCATCTCTGCCGAAGGTCTCAACCCCATGCAGATGGCGGTGATCTCGGTCATTGAGGACGCGCGCGTGGAAGCCCTGTCGATACGCCGCTTCCCCGGCCTGAAACAACTGTGGAACAGGCTGCATTTCGCCACTCCGGATTTGGATCGCACTGCGGGCGACTTCCTGAACCGCCTTGCGCGCGCGCTGCTGGACGACGCCTATGAGGATACGGATCCCTGGATTGTGCAGGGCAGGACGTTGTTTCACGCAGCAACGGATCGCTTGAACACCAACCAGATCTCCTGGGACATCGGCGTGCAGCTTGCCCACAGCTTGAGCGAAAAGCGAATTCCCTTCAATCTGCGCATCGATGTGCTCACCGCGCCCTATCGCGACGACAATCGCTATTTCTGGGCATTCGAGGAATTTGATTTCAACAAGGCCGCCAACGCCGGCTATGAATCCGTCAGGCAGGTGCGCAAGTATGTAAGCGCAATGGAGATGGCCAACGAGGTCGACGTGGAAAACGCTGGCGATGACGCCGGGGAAATCTGGGTACTGAGCAGCGAGTTCTACCTCGACCAGGAAGGGTGCTCAATCAATGAACTGGAAGGCAAGGAGCCCCTGTCCCAGCCCTTCCATTACTCGGAATGGGACTACCAGATCCAGCTCGAACGCCCGTCCTGGGCGACGGTGCTGGAGAGGCGTGCCAAGTCTGGCGACCTGCAGATCATTGACGCCATCACGGCGCAGTACAAGCGGGAAATCCATCGCATGAAATTCCTGCTCGACGCCATGCAACCGCAAGGCGTGCAGCGCATACGCAAACTGGAGGACGGCGACGAGATCGATATCAATGCGGCGATCGCCAGCTTCATTGACATCCGCATGGGCAACCAGCCCGATCCGCGCATCATGATGCGCTCGGTACGCAAGACCCGGGACTTCTCCATTCTGGTGTTGCTCGACCTGTCCGAATCAACCAACGAAAAGGTCGCCGGCCAGGATTACAGCGTGCTGGACCTGACCCGCCAAGCCTGCGTGCTGCTTTCCGATGCCATCCACAAGGTGGGTGATCCGTTTGCGATTCACGGCTTTTGCTCGGATGGACGTCACGATGTCGCTTATTACCGGTTCAAGGATTTCGATCAGCACTGGGACGAGACCCCCAAGGCAAAGTTGGCAGGCATGACTGGCCAGCTCTCCACCCGCATGGGCACCGCCATCCGCCACGCCGGCCATTACCTGAAGCTGCAGAAATCCGCCAAGAAGCTGCTCATCGTCATCACCGACGGCGAGCCGGCGGATATCGACGTGCGCGATCCGCAGTACCTGCGTTATGACACCAAGAAAGCGGTGGAAGATGTAGCCAAACAAGGCGTGGTCACCTACTGCATGACGCTCGACCCGCGCGCCGATACTTATGTCTCGCGCATTTTCGGCCAGCGCAATTACATGGTCGTGGACCATGTGCAGCGTTTGCCGGAGAAATTACCTCTCCTGTATGCTGGGTTGACTCGCTAGAATGATGGCCATTCAACCGCAGGAAACGAGCATGACCCCCAACCCGGCTTTTCTGGTCATCACCGCCTCGGGCGAAGATAATGTGGGCTTGGTTGACCGCTTTTCCAGCCGGGTGACCGACTCCGGGTGCAACATCGAGGAATCTCGCATGGCGGTGCTGGGCGGATCGTTTGCCCTGGTGGTGCTGGTTTCCGGCGAATCCGGCAGCATTGCCACCCTCGAGCAATCGTTGCCCGCGCTCGGCGAGTCCCTGGGTCTGAGCCTGACCGTTCGTCGCACCCGGATGCGCAATCCGCAAACGACGCTGCCCTATGAAGTCGAGGTGGTCGCGCTCGATCATCCGGGCATCGTCAAGAACCTGTCCGGTTTCTTCGCGCAGCGCGGGATCAATATCGAGGAACTTTCCACCGATACCTACCCGGCCCCCCACACCGGCAGCCCCATGTTTTCCGTGCACATGACCGTGGGCGTGCCGCCGGGGTCTTCGCTGGTCGCCCTGCGCGAGGAGTTCTTGCTGTTATGCGACAGCCTCAATCTGGACGGCTCCCTGGAGCCCCGGCGCTTGTAAGCCGGACTATCGGCTAGAATCATTTCATCAGAATGGAGAGTGCGCAATGCTGCAGCAACACAACCGGATTGCCCTGTCCCTCTTGCAATGGGTTGAAAACCTCGGCCTGCTGATCATCCTTGTCGCCACGCTGACAGCAGGGTTTAGCGAGGTGCAAACCATGCTCGGGGTCGGAAAGGTTACTCTCGCGGACTTGCTGCTGCTCTTTCTCTACCTGGAAATCATCACCATGCTGGGCCTGTACTACAAGGAAGGCAAACTGCCGGTGCGCTACCCCATTTACATTGCGATTGTGGCCCTGACCCGCTATATCGTTCTGGGTATGAAGGAAATGGACACGCTCACCCTGATCGCCATCACCGGCGCAATTCTAATGCTGAACGTCAGCGCGCTGCTGCTGCGTTATGGCCAGACCCGGATGCCATACCAAGACAACGAATGAAAGAGGAATACGTTGGGTTCCGCAATGACAAGCATGGCATGACCCAGTTGGGCCGCATCGTGCTGGACGGCTGGTTGTTCGGCCTCATCCCCGAAACCGAGGACTGCGCAGGCTGGGATCTGGGGCGCATGCAAATTCTGATGGAGAAGGTCGAATTCGAATGGGACAAATACGGCAACCTGCCAAGCCGGCTTCCGCCCGAACTCAGACAGCGGCATACCGAGATTTACGCCCGCGCCACCGCCATCGCCTGGGAAAAGGGCTGGAATCCTGAACTCGGGGAGGACGACTAGGGCGTGGTCCGCCTACTCTTCCTTGGAACGAGAGAACCGGGTGCTTAGGTTCAGAACCACGGCCTGCTCTTCCGGCCGATTTCTCTGGGATAGCAGGTGAAGGGCGCGCGGAAACTCGGCTTGCAGTCGAGCCATGACGTGCCGCGCATTCGCCATGTAGTACACCACTTCATAGGGCACCCGTTCATCCAGCGCAGTGCGCGCCTGGGGCAAAAAATGCTGCCAAGCCAGTTGAATCATCCCGGACGTCTCGCGATCGACAAACACAATTTCCTCTGCATCAACGATCGCCAGGTACTGCATGGTTCGGATCGGAACAAAGACGCAGCCGCTGGAACGGGTCAGTAGCGTGTGGCCCAGGTTGTAGGTAAGCGCGGGAAGATAGCGTGGTTCGCGTAAAATCTCATCGCCGCGGTATAACGACATTTTCATGCTTGGCCTTCCATGCCACTAAAGTTTACGCCCCTCCTGCTGCGCGAGACCAGCGTTCTGTTGGGAGACGTGCTGACCTTCGCTGCCCCGGCCGACAGCCTGCTCTCCGGCCATTTCCGGCACAATCCTGCGTTGGGAAGGGAACAACGCGCCTTCATGGCCGACAGCATCTTCGGCGTGCTGCGCCATCTGCGAACCCTGCAATGGCAGAACGCCCACGCCAGTCCCCGCCTCCTGTTGTTACTCTGGCTCATCAGAATTAGCGGCATGAGCATCCGGGAACTGGAGCCCGCGATGAAGAAGGATGAAGGGAGAGCCCTGGCCGTCTTGAAGGCGGCCGCGCCATCCAGTCCGCCTTTGGCCGTCTTGGCTGAGTGGCCCGATTGGGTGGTCGAAGCGCTCCGCCCCCGGTACTGCGAGGAAGAAATACTGTCCTTGGGCCGCGCCATGCAGAACCCTGCGGCGTTGGACTTACGCGTCAATACCCTTAAATCCAACCGTGAAACCGTATTGGGCGAGCTGGCGAAACTGGGGCTGGCAGCAAGCCCCACGCCGTATTCGCCAACGGGCATTCGGCTTGCCGGCCATCCAGATCTAGTCAGGCTGAGCCTGTTCAAATCCGGCGCCATCGAAGTGCAGGATGAGGGCAGCCAGTTGATAGCAATCCTGCTCGGTGCGCGCCGCGGCGAAATGGTCGCGGACCTGTGCGCCGGTGCAGGTGGCAAGACCCTTGCAATCGGCGCGCTCATGGCCTCGAGTGGACGCTTGTACGCCTTCGACGTCAATGACAAGCGGCTGGGGAAATTGGCGCCCCGGCTCAAGCGCTCGGGCCTGTCCAATGTCACGCCGCAACTGATCGCCAGCGAACAGGACAGCCGCCTCAAACGTCTGGCGGGAAAACTTGACCGGGTTCTGGTAGATGCGCCCTGCTCGGGCCTGGGCACGGTGCGCCGCAACCCAGACCTAAAATACCGGCACAGCCGGCAAAGCGTGGCCGAGCTGAATCAAAAACAGGCCAGCCTGATCCGTGCGGCGGGAAAACTGGTCAAGCCTGGCGGGCGCCTGGTGTACGCTACCTGCAGCCTGTTGTCGGCTGAAAACCAGACCATTGCAGAAGTCTTTCTCGCCGAACATCCAGAATTTCGGCTCCTGCCTGCCGGCGAAGTTCTGGCCTCCCAGCGCATCCCGTTAACGATGGGTGAATATCTGGAGATGGACCCTGTGCGACATCACACCGATGGTTTCTTTGCGGCCATCCTGGAAAGACAGCGCTGAACGATGAACCGGCCAGGCAAGCATCATCCAATCTATCCAACATGAGTGACTTGTTCGATGCCCTCGAAACTCTTCATTCAGCCTGATCGAGCCGCCACCCTGAGTGGGCTTTTCCACGAACGGCTAGGCGCGACCCCGGACAAATTTGCTTATCGTCAATTTGATTCCGCCACTGAAACCTGGAAATCATGGACTTGGAGGCAGGTCGACAAGGAGGTTGCTCGCTGGCAGGCCGCGCTGGTGAAAGAAGGCCTGGCCCCTGGCGACCGGGTGGCGGTCATGCTGAAGAATTGCGTGGAGTGGATCATCTTCGATCAGGCAGCGCTGGGGCTGGGCCTGGTGACCGTTCCCCTTTACCTTGACGACCGGCCGGACAGTGCCGCCTGGATCATAGACAATGCGGAAGCCCGATTACTGCTGGTCGAGGGCCGTTTCCAGCACCGCAAGGTGGCGGAAATCGTCTCCGCCACGCACAAGCTGGAGCGCGTCGTCAGCTTGTTGTCACCGGAACGCTTGGCCGACTGGAACCCCAAGTTTGTCCTGGCCGAAGACTGGCTGAATGCAGCCGATGGCGTCGCGGTCCCGCAGCGCCGACTTACTCCCGACATGCTGGCGTCCATCGTCTATACCTCGGGCACGACCGGGAAGCCAAAGGGGGTCATGCTCACGCACGACAACATGTTGTGGAATGCGTGGTACGCGAGCCTGTGCCTCGATTTTTCAGGTGACGAGATCTTCCTTTCCTTCCTGCCCCTTTCCCACACTCTGGAGCGGACGGCGGGATATTACCTGCCTCTGCTGCTCGGGGCCGAAGTCGTCTTTGCCCGCTCCATAGCGCTGTTGAGCCAGGATCTGCAG
>JBAWGM010000231.1:0-2750 GCA_049592895.1 Thiobacillaceae bacterium
GCCAGCAGATAGGCGCGCTCGAACAGGGCGATGAGGATTTCGTAAAGCACCATCATGCGTTCGCGCTGGTCAGGACTCAGGTTGGGGACGTGACTGCGCGTTCTGAGTCGCAGGTCCGTATTGGCCAGCACCAGCTTGAGAAAATCCGTATAGGCATCGGACAATAGCTGGTAGGCCTCTTCGTCCTCGTTTTCGCGTTCCTTGCGTTGTTCGAACAGGAAAACGGCGATGGCAAGCGGCAGGCCGATGACCGTAATGACATAACTGGCGAGTTCCCAATTTTCCAGTGTGGACATGGCAAGATATAGATGCGCTCCGGATGTGCGGACGGCCCTCGGCCGAATGCGGAAATTCTATCCCGAGAAACGCTTCAATCCATCACCTACGGATACGCCGCTCTGCTTCGCAAGCTCGCGGGGCTTCTCCGGGCATGGCGGGTTCAACCGAAAAGACGCCCACACTCAGAGAAACACTCTTCATTACAGATTCGGGAGGATCTTGTTCGGTTCCCGGTGGCATCCTAGCCAAAGGAATCGATTGCTCCTGACATGAACCTCCCCGCGTCATGGACCTCGCTCTGGCAGCAGAGTTTCATCTTGAGAACATGAGTTATTGAAAAGTCAGTCTATGCTGTATTAGGCACGCCCCAATCCTTTGCTGGCTGTGCAAGTCCGGGTGGCAGGTTTGGACAACATTATTTTCATGAAACAGACCAACACGGATGAGAGAACAGGATCCCCTCTGGTTCAAGGATGCCGTAATCTATGAGCTGCATGTCAAGGCGTTCTTTGACAGTAACCGTGACGGCGTGGGTGATTTTCCCGGCCTGATCGCGAAGCTCGACTATTTGCAGGAGCTGGGCGTGGATACGCTCTGGCTGCTGCCGTTCTATCCTTCTCCCCTGCGCGATGACGGCTACGACATTGCAGATTATCGGGGCGTGCATCCTGCCTATGGGACGATGTCTGATTTCCGCGCTTTCATGGGCGAGGCAAACAGGCGCGGAATCCATGTGATCACCGAGCTGATTCTTAACCATACTTCCGATCAGCACCCGTGGTTCCAGGCCGCGCGCAGGGCCCCGCCGGGTTCCGCCAAGCGCAACTACTACGTTTGGAGCGAGACGGACACCCGATACGCCGGTACCCGCGTCATTTTTAGCGATAGCGAAACGTCGAACTGGAGTTGGGATCAGACCGCGAACGCTTACTACTGGCATCGTTTCTTCTCCCACCAACCCGATCTCAATTTTGCCAATCCCCATGTGATCAAGGCCATGATGCGTGTCATGCGCTTCTGGTTTGATGCTGGAGTGGATGGCCTGCGGCTGGATGCAGTTCCCTATTTGTGCGAACGGGAGGGCACCAACAATGAGAATCTGCCGGAAACCCATGCCGTCATTAAACGCATGCGCGCCGAACTCGACCAGCGCTACAGTGGCCGCGTGTTCCTGGCCGAAGCCAACCAGTGGCCGGAAGACGTGCGTGACTATTTCGGCGAGGGCGACGAATGCCACATGGCCTATCACTTTCCCTTAATGCCCAGGATGTACATGGCCATCGCCCAGGAGGATCGCCATCCTATCACCGAGATCATGCAGCAGACGCCGGATATTCCGGACAACTGCCAGTGGGTGACTTTTCTGCGCAATCATGATGAATTGACTCTGGAAATGGTCACCGATCGTGAGCGTGATTACTTATACCAAGCCTATGCCATGGATCCGCAGGCCCGGCTCAATCTTGGAATCCGCCGCCGCCTTGCCCCGCTGATGAACAATGAGCGGCTCAAGATCGAGCTGATGAACCTGCTGCTGATGACGCTTCCAGGCTCGTCCGGCATCTACTACGGTGACGAAATCGGCATGGGCGACAACCTCCGGCTTGGCGACCGCAATGGCGTGCGCACACCTATGCAGTGGAGCGGAGCGGCCAACGGCGGATTTTCCAATGCTCAAACGGGGAAGCTGTATCTGCCGGTAATTGACGACCCGGAATTCGGCTACGGCGCAGTCAATGTCGAGGCGCAGAGCCGCAATCCGTCATCGCTTCTGCAATGGACCCGCCGCCTGATCGCGATGCGCAAGGCCAACCCCGCATTCGGCCGCGGCACGCTGCAGTTTCTGCGGCCTGGAAACCGCAAGATTCTTGCCTTTCTGCGCGAATACGCTGGCGAATCCCTGCTGTGTGTCGCCAATCTGGCGCGCGCCCCGCAGGCGGTGGAATTGAATCTTGGCGCTTTCAAGGGGCGCGTCCCGGTGGAATTGATGGGGCGCAGCAGATTTCCGCCGATCGGCGAGCTTCCCTACCTGCTGACCTTGGGCGGTTATGGATTTTACGTGTTCCGGCTGGCTGCAGACGTGGAGGCGCCGGTCTGGCATGAGGAACGCCCGCCGCCGCCCGACCTGCCCGTGTTGGTGCTGGACGATGCCGGCTGGAAGAATCTGTTTACGCCCGGCAGCAAGGAGACGGAGACCAGCCAGTTGATCACTCAGAAAATGCGCGGCCAGCTCGAAGGGCACATCGTTCCCCATTTTTGTCGGAGCCAGGCCTGGTTTCTCGAACCCGGGCCGGCGGTGGAAAAATTCGAATTGGGCATGATGCAGGAGTGGTCGACGGAGTCCGGCAACTGGGTGTTTACAGCGGTAGACGCCGTACTGGTGAAAGGAGAAATCCACCGTTATGCCCTGCCGCTTGCCCTGGCTTGGGAAGATGAGGATGAGGGGCGCGTCGTTGCGCTTCTGCACGCCG
>JBAWGM010000232.1:0-3657 GCA_049592895.1 Thiobacillaceae bacterium
GCGCAATCCGGTTCGAGCAAGATAGACCGCCACACCGCGAATTATGGTTGTAATCCCGTCGAAGAAATTGACAACTCGTTGAGAAGCCGACATTTTCTCCATATTCCGGACTGACAAAGTGGCCAAATCTGACGCCGGCCATAGGAGGCACGTATATTGCATATCAATGAGTTAACCAAGACGTAAGAGGATTCACTTGAATGTTCGGGAACTTCTTCAAAAAAGGTCATATGGAAGAGAATCTCAAGGCCGACGCGGGCTACGTGCAGGATGCGGCTTCGTCGCTCTGGGCGAATGTGGATCGGACTGCCCAGATAAACGAACAATTTGATCAAGCAAGCCTGTCGTCTGACGGAGACCGATGGGCTGACCAGCGTGCACCCGAAAAGCCGGAAGACCGGATTCTGAGTCCAAAGGCGCAGGCTTGGTTTGATTTCCTTCCGCGGAGAGTGCGACCCGATAACCTGGCTAATCGCTACCCACGGGTTTGTAACCGCATCGTGGAGCGCTGGGCATATCCTGATCTGATGGTTCACTTTTTCGACGCTTTGTTGATGGATGCGCGTGGTGGTCGTCGGGGCTTTCCGATGACGATTGCAATTGAGATTGCACGTCTGAAAGAGCATTACCTGGCAACAGGTGGTACTAGAAAGGGCGATGTCTGGAATCGAGTTATCGCCAGCCGCATGTCATGACGTCCAAAAGCGCAAGCGCGAGGTGGATCAGCGTTCGAATCTACTGTTGGCACGCGCGAATGGATGAACCCGGGCACTGGATTGTCAGCATGGGCGGGGAAATTATTTCTCAAACAATGGAATAAGCCGGCACTGGTCTCCGTCTTATCGCTCGTGACCATGCAAACGTCTGCCTTGCTTCAACAAGGTCCACGTTATCCGCCCATGCACCCGTAATCCGAAACCGATTCTGGAGACAGCAATGCTCAATTACCTACGATCCATGTTCCTCGTCATTTCCGCGCTGCTGCTGATGTGCGGCGCTTTTCCTGCCCTGTCTGCCGATGACAGCTTCGCGGACTACAAGTACGTTCTGCACATCGATGACATGGACCCGTCCAAGCAGGAGCTCATCCTGAACAACGCGAGCAATCTGCTGCAGGCCTATCCTCCCGGCGCGGTCGAAGTCGAAATCGTGGCCTATGGTCCCGGCCTGCGCCTTTTGTTTGCCGACAACGTCAACGCTGAGCGCATCAATTCACTGGCCATGAGTGGCGTGAAGTTTTCCGCCTGCGGGAACACGCTCAAAGGCATGACCAAGCAGCTTGGCTATGAGCCCAAGCTGAATCCGGATGCCAAGGTGGTGCCTGCCGGCATCGTCCGCATCGGCGAACTGGTCAAAAAAGGCTACATCTACATCAAGCCCTGAGCGTCAGCGCTCCCCCCAGCCCACCCCTTACAACACGCGGCAAATAGTCCGCGCAGGGGACAACTTTACCCGCTCAAAGAGGACTCGATCATGGAACACAACAAGAGATTCAACCGCACCTTGGCCGGCATTGCCTGCACGCTTGGCTTGGCCGTAGCCGGACCCGCACATGCGGTCAACTGGCTGATGCTGCAAGGCACCGAAGACCCCTCGGCCTCGGCGCGTGCCAATGTCTGGGGTTTCATACAGGCGGGATACCAGAAGGATTACAGCGACCCGAACGCCGCCGGGCAATTTGTTCCGCCGAAGATGCTCGGACCCGATTTGGACTCCCAGTCCGGCTTCAATATCAATCGGGCGCGCATCGGCGTGCGTGGAACGGGTTTTCCGATCGACAGCCACATCAACTATTTCCTCCTGCTGGAGATGGGCAACAACGCCATCACTCAGGGAAGCGGCGCTTTCGCCCATGTGACCGATGCCAGCGTCACGCTCAACTACATTCCCGGTGCCCGCATTCGTGCCGGCCTGTTCAAGACACCCGGGTCGGAGGAGGCACTGGAGGGTATAGCCGTGTACGACTACATCAATTTCTCCGAACCGGCAAATCAGCTCTTGCTGGAGCGGCCTACCCCTCGGGTCTATACGCCGAATGTGGGACCGTTTACCGAGGCTCAATTGCAGGCTGGCTCCAGCCTGAACGGATTCAAAGGCCCGGTCGGGTCATTCCGTGACGTCGGCGTCCAAGTCTTCGATGCCTTTGATGTTGGCAACAATTGGGAAGCATCCTATGCCGCCATGATTGGCAACGGCAGCGGAATCCAGTTCAGCAATTACGACGGTGAATACGACAAGTATCTGTACGTGTCAGGCGAGAAGAAATTCGGCGGCAAGGGACCGAAGGCCGAAGGCGTGAAGTTCTTTGCCTGGGGTCAGTGGGGCAAGCGCCTGCTGGACAACACGAACGACAGCGTCGCCAACTCAACCCTGTTTGACCGCAACCGGGCCGGCCTCGGCGTCAAGTACATGAAGAAGCCGTTTCGCATGACAGCCGAATACATCAACGCAGACGGCATGATTTTCGCGGGGCCGGACAAGCCCAGCTTCTATTTCGCCAACCCTGCAAACGCGACAGGCACGAACAACGGTGCGGATGCCAAGGGGCGCGGCTGGTATGCCGAAGGCGGCTGGTTCATTCCCAGGACAAACTTCGAACTCGACGCCCGCTACGATACGGTCGACCTGTTCAAGGGCCGCAACGATGCTCACACCTTCTCAAAATGGACCCTCGGTGTGCAATACCATTTCAATCCGAAAACCCGGGTGACCTTCGACTACGAAATCCGTGACTTCAACTGCACCGCCAGCTCCGCGCAATGCATCAACGCCAACAAGAACCTGGACGGGGTAGGCAACAAGCTGGGCGTGCAACTGACGGCGATATTTTAAGTCGCAGCAAACAGTCGTCCTTCCAACCAGGCCGCTGGGAAGCTGGCGGCGATTCTTGTCATGAATTTGGCCCGTGCCTCTGACATGCGCCGCAGTCAAACCCAACCTTGGGACAACGTCATGCCTGTGAACATATTGGCCTTTCAAGAAGGAACATCATGGCCGTAAGGTGGTATCGAATATCTCTTTTCTGGCTTGGCTTGATTCCAGCCGTGTCGGGCCTGGTCGGCTGTGCCGGTATTGCGCCGGCGCAGAACCAAGCCGCAAAGATCAGGATCAGCTCCGAACCCGCCGGCGCGATCGCCTACGCGGACAGCAACGAACTGGGCGCAACCCCATTGGAGATCGCGCCGGGTGACCACTTCCGTTCAGGTTTCGTAGGAACTTCCTACCGCTACTATGGCAAGCTCACCATTCGGAAGCCAGGTTGCGCGCCGTGGTCAACCGAGGTCGACGACCATGTCCTTTCGCACGATGTGCGCGTCAAGCTCAAGTGCGACCCGGGTCTCCTGCCTGCATCCGAAGCACCAGCCAGTCCGCAAAGCGCGGCAGGCTCAGCCTCCCGTCTCAATGACAAGACGGTTGAACGCCTGGAACGTATTGAATCGCTGCGCAAAAGGGGCTTGATCAGCGACGAGGAGTACCGGCAGGCGCGAGCTCGTATCATTGACCATCTGTAACACCGGATAAGCGGATTTCATGCAGCGGCGGGAAAACATCGGTTCTCCTGGAGCGGCTCGCTCCGGTATGGCACGCATCTTCCATTCGTGTTCCACCAATTTGGGAATAAACTGCCGCGCTGCTACGTCTTACATGACAACTGCA
>JBAWGM010000233.1:0-2904 GCA_049592895.1 Thiobacillaceae bacterium
GAATATTACGGTGAATGGCCTCTGGGTCGGCATCATCAGCGGCTCTGTTTCATCGGGCGGAACGAATCAGATTCCAGTCGTGGTCGACGCGGGGCCTCCGGGGGTACATGCCATCAACGGCCCCTATGTCTCAGTCACCCTTTGCGCGCCCGGCACCACAAATTGTCAGACCATTGATCACCTCTTGGTCGACACGGGGGCCTCAGGGGCCCGTGTCTTGGCCAGCGTACTTCAGCCGGCCTTGCTTGCGGCGCTGCCCCTATCCACCCCGTAAGGAGGCCGCAGGCTTGCCTCAAGCATTGTGCCTTTAGCTCGAGCCGCGAACGCGTCGTCGATTGAAGGGCTTAAGCGCATCGGGCAGTTCGGCTCAAGGGTGACGAGAGAGATGGCTTCGCCTATTCGGCTTGGCACTGAATTGCAGTCACGCCCGGCGAACATCAAGGCTGATCCCATTTTCGATGACGCTGTCGTGTTTCGTGTAATATAGTCGTTCATCAACATCCACCGATTCAACCCAGGTGGGTATTTCAATATGATTTGGTAGAGGGCACTTACTATGCGCAAGTCACAATGGCTCATCCTTGTTTCAAGCCTGTTAGTTTTTCCGCTTGCCCAGGCAGATACAGTGCCTCAGCCGTCGGACGCAACTCAGGCTGCACCCGCGCCTCAGGCTGCCCCGGCGCCCGAGGCTGCCCCTGCGCCCGAGGCTGCCCCTGTACCCCAGGCTCCCGCGCCCCAGGCCATGCAACCCATGCCCCAACCCATGCAACCGATGATGGTCGCACCGGCGGCACCCATACCCAATCCATGGATGAATCAGCCGGCTTTTCCGTTCCCGGCATTACCTCTTCCCGGATTGCCTTTGCCGGGGGCGCCTATTTCCAATCCCTGGATGAATGCGGTGCCGGCGCAAAGTAGTGCTGCCCTGCCCTTCTCTTTCATCCCTTATATCATGCCCAATATGCTGCCGAATCTGGGACCCCAGGCACCGCGAAAACCATACTCCATGCATAATGTCATTCCGGAATCGGTGAAGCAGCAGATGATGCAGATGATGATGCCGATGATGACCGGCATGCTGCGCATGACGATGCCGGACGTGATGAACTGGATGGCATACAAGATCAAGGCCAAGCCCGGCCTGTCGTTTGACGATGTGATCGAGTCCATGAAGCTGCGCGCCAATCAGCTCAACTTGAAGCACGTGAGCGAAAACCTGATGTGGAAGGATTTCCAGGCGGTGCTGGGCGACAAGGACGCGCCGCGCATCGAGGTCCACAGCTTTTGCGATATCAAGGTGGCGCGCGAGCTGCTTAAGCTCAGCCCGGAATTCCTGGTGTTCCTTCCCTGCCGTATCGCGGTCATGGAGGATGCGGACAAGAACATCTGGGTCATGATGCTGGACTGGGACATGAGCTGGGTGGCTGGCTACGAAAGACAGATGGGCATCACGTCCGAACTGACCGAAGGGGCGCTGGATATTCACCAGAGGATGGTTGACGTCATGAAAGCCGGCGCCAACGGCGATCTCTAGAAGTTCTGCGGTAAAACGCTGCCGGCTTCGCCGCCGGCCCTCACCAAAACGTCTTCATTGCAGCACATGCCCGCGCGGGCATGTGCTGCCCATCAGCAATTGGTCGCAAGCCGGCTGCACTTGGGACCAGGCCTGAAATACTGAAACAAAGCAATTTCTTGATCTGGATCAAAGCTGAATATCCTCATCTTCTGATACTTTTCAAATGCTTTATCGCCGAGCTATAAACAACAAACGGCGTGGGCCGTTTTTTTTGCCCACCTCGACCACAAGGAGAGGACACCATGAAGAGAACTTTTCGACCGCTGAACCTGAACTGGATCGGCCTTGCGCTGGTCTGTCTGTATCCGATTTTGTTTTCAGGCGCGACACTGGCCGCCGCCGCCGACCCGGGGCAAAAATGCGTCAAGTGTCATGCAATCCAGACACCCGGTCTGGTCAAGGAATGGTCACTCAGCCGGCACGGGCAAAAAGGCGTTGACTGCTATGACTGCCACAAGGCCGACGCCGCGGACAAGGATGGCTTCATGCACCACAACGTGCGCATCGCCATCATCGTCTCGCCCAAGGACTGCGGCACCTGCCATAGCCAGGAAGTGGCAGAGATGACCCGTTCCCACCACGCCAAGGCGGGAGACATCCTGGACTCCCTGGACAACATCATCGGCGAGGTGATCGGCGGCCCTGCCGCGGTCAACGCCGGCTGCCGTCAGTGCCATGGTTCGAATGTGGAACTGGACGCCAAGGGCATGCCCACTCCGCAGACCTGGCCCAATACCGGGATTGGCCGGCACAATCCGGACGGCTCGCGCGGCTCCTGCACCGCCTGCCACGCCCGTCACGCGTTCTCCGTGGCCCAGGCCCGCACGCCGGATACCTGCGGCAAGTGCCATGTGGGTCCCGACCACCCGCAGATCGAGATCTACAACGAGTCCAAGCACGGCATTATCTACCGCGCCAAGGTCAATGAAATGAACCTCGACTCCAGGAAATGGGTTGCCGGCAAGGACTACACGGCGGCGCCCACCTGTACCACCTGCCACATGGGCGCCGCACCGGGCATCGCGGCCACCCACGACGTGGGCGAGCGCATCTCCTGGACCCTGCGCCCGGCCGTTTCAACCAAGCTCAACATGATCCGCCTGGATAACGGTGACGAATTCGATCAGCCGGCAAGCCAGCCCCTTCCCAAGATAGGCGATGACATCAAGGGCGCGAAGGTGGCGGAAATCCTGACCTGGGAACAGCGCCGCGACAAGATGAAGCAAGTCTGCGCCGCCTGCCATGCTCCGGATATGATAGAGGGCCATTACAAGCAGTTCGACGACGTGGTCGATCTCTACAACGACAAATTCGCCAAACCCATGTCT
>JBAWGM010000234.1:0-29688 GCA_049592895.1 Thiobacillaceae bacterium
GCGTTGATCCCAACAAGGTCTGGGACATGCATGTGCATGTGGCCGGGACCGGGGACAGCGGGAGTGGCATTGCGCTGAATCCCGCGATGGATAGTCCCACGCATCCCATCCTGTACGTGAAGAAGCGGATTTTCATGGCCGCGGCCTGCGCCGCCGAACAAGGCGAGGTCGACAAGGATTACATGAACCGGTTGTTGCGGCAGATCGCTGCGTTTCCCACCGGCGTCAAATGCTTGCTGTATGCCATGGATCAGTTTCATGATAAGGATGGCCGGGCCGTGCCGGCGAGAACCGGCATTTATGTGCCCAACGAACATGTGCGCGATCTGGCGCGCGCTCACCCGGACCGGTACGAGTGGGCAGCGTCGATCCACCCCTATCGGGAGGATGCGATCGAAACTCTGGATCGGTGCGTGCGCGATGGTGCGCGGGCCATCAAGTGGCTGCCGTCCTCCATGGGCATCGATCCGGCCTTGGCCCGCAACGATGGGTTCTACGCGCGACTTCGCACTCATGATCTGCCATTGATTGTCCATACCGGGAAGGAACTCTCGGTAAGCGGAGAGGGCTTTGACCAGAGAAACAATAACCCCCTTCGCCTGCGCCGGCCCTTGGCTGCCGGCGTGCGCGTGGTGGCTGCTCACTGTGCTTCCCTGGGCACCGATCTTGATCTGGACAAAGGTTCCAAGGCCGATAAGGTGTCCAGCTTTGAGTTGTGGGCCCGGATGATGGACGAGCCGCTTGGCCAACTCCTCTATGGGGACCTGTCTGCAATTCCGCAGTTTCTCCGCTATAGCGTGCTGCCCAAGCTGATTCAGCGCGAGGCCTGGCATTCCAGGTTGCTTAACGGCTCGGATTACCCCCTGCCTGGCATTCTGCCGCTTTACTTGATGAAAGAACTCGTGCGCGCGGGGCTGTTGGGCGTCAATGACGCTGGGGTGTTGCTGGCAGTCAGGGACCACAATCCGCTGCTCTTCGATCTCATGCTTAAGCGCTCACTCCATTGGCAGAGTCGGAAGTTCCCTGTGTCCTGTTTTGAAACCCGGTCCTTTTTCGTCACACCGGGATGAATAACACCGCGACCAACAACTTCCTCCTGCAGTTGTCAGTGCAGACAGTCCCTTTTCATCCCTAGCCGGAGAACAGCATGAACCCTCCCCGCGTATCCCTCACCGCACTTGCCTTCACGGCCTTGTTGCTCCTGGCCGGCTGTGGAGGAGGCGGTGGCGGGGGCGGCGGAGCGGTATCGCCCTTTTGGAGCAATGACGGAATCGCAGTTGCCGACCTCAACGGCGACGGCCTTGCTGATATCGTCGTCGCAAAGACCTACATTTTGGTCCGCTGCCACACCCAGGGTCCGTCGACGTCTATATTCAAACTGCAAGCCATACGTTCGCGAGTCCGGTGAGCTATCCGGTCGGGGATGACCCTTGGGGGCTCGCCCTAGGCGATGTCAATGGAGACGGCAGACTCGATGTCGTCGTAGCCAACAGCAATTCAGGCAACGTCTCGATCCTGCTTCAGAACCCAGCTCAGTCTGGAAGTTTCCTGCCCGCACAGAATGTAACTACAGGTGGCACCCCCTATTCCGTCGCAATCAGCGACATCAATGGTGATGGCAGTGCTGACCTTGCTGTAGCGCTACAGAATACGGGCGGTGGCGCTGTCGTGCTACTGCAAAACCCGGTAGTTCCGCTTTCTTTTCTGTCACCGATTCATTTATCAAATGGCACTGGCGCCCTATCGGTTGCCGTCGGGGACCTCAATCACGATGGGCGGCCGGATATTGCCATTGACGCCAACAGCGCAGTAGATGTCTTTTTCCAGGATTCCACCGGCGGAACTTTTGGGGCAGCCGTGCAATTTGTGGCTGGGAATCGTCCCGTTTCTGTCGCCATTGCAGACGTCAATACCGACGGGTTCAATGATCTTGTGCTGGCCAATGGTGGCAGAACCAACGACGGTAGTGGCGCATCGGTTTCCGTGTTGAGTCAGAACTCCACCGGTCCGGGCAACTTCCTCACTGCGGTGACCTACCCCGTGCCAAACGAAGCCTGGCAACTGGCAGTTGGCCAATTAATGGGTGGGCCGGCTCCCGACATTGCTGTGATTTCCCTTGTTTTCCAGCATAACGGGGAGCCATCAAAGGTGAGCATCCTGCAGAATCAAGGGGCTGGCAGCTTCGTGGCCGGACAAGTCCTAACCGGACCCCTTAACGGCAACTTCATTGCCGTCGGAGACGTTAACGGGGATGGCCTACCCGACCTCGTCGTAAACGACGGCCCCCAAGTCATGCTGCAAAATATTTCGTCTCCGGGGAATTTCAAGACAGTGATACCACTGCCGTAAGAAACCAGGCACCACCCCGACCAAACCAGAGGCGACGATGGGTTTTTGGTTTGCTCCGTCCGCAATGCACGCAGCACATGACACTGACTTGTCGGGGCAACAAGAGTGGCCGCTTTCGCGATGTCAGGCGGCCGACCTCCGGACCTGCGGAAGATATTGTGGCGCTTGCTGGCGAGTATGAATTGGGTTACCGCGATTCATGCAATCTCCTTTCAATGAGGTCGGTGGAAAGCTGATTGATTCATTTGTCTCAGGACAGTCACTTGATTCCTGTGAACTTGGCCACGAGGATGGCAATGACGGTGGCCAGGATCAGAGAAACGCCTTTCCAGAATGCCACCGGGTTGCGTTCCATGAGCGGCGGGCGGGTTTGGTTCAGAAACGCCGTGTTTGGGCGATGCAGATCGAACAGGAATTCGGACAATTCCCCGTAACGCTTGCCTGGATCGGGATGGACGGCCTTTCTGATCGCCCCATCGATCCAGACCGGGAGTGAACGATCAACGAGAAGCGCCGAGACGTATTTCAACTTCCGTTGCTCAGCTCTTGTCTTGGTTCTGGCCACCTGGACGCCATAAGGCAGCTTGCCTGTGAGCATTTGGTACGCAATCACGCCAAGGGAAAACAAGTCCGAGCGTGTTGAGCCGCTTTCGCCGAGAAAATACTCCGGCGCAGTATATTGGGCCGTGCCCAGCAGGTTGAATTGCTCGATCGGGCTGGCAATTTCCACGATGCCCGCAACGCGGGTTGAGCCAAAGTCGATGATCTTCACAGTCCCGGTGCCATCAATCATGATATTGTCCGGCCGCAAATCCTGGTGCAGCATTTCCATCCGGTGAAAAGCCCGCAATCCCTTGGCAACCTGCTCAACGATCGCGCGCACCGTGTCCAGAGCCGGCTTCGGATTGTCGAACATCCACTGTGTCAAGGTCTGGCCGTCGACGAACTCCATGGCAAGGTAGAGAGAGCTGCGTTTCCGAGTCTGTGAGCAGGGCTTCAATACGTACGCACTATTGATCCGCCGCGCAATCCATTCCTCCATCAGGAAACGCTCCAGATAGGCGGGCTCGCCGCGAAGATCGATAGATGGCGTCTTGATGATGACCTGGACGTTCGTTTCGGTATCCACGGCCAGATAGACGTGGCTCCGACTGCTGGCATGCACCTCCCTGACGATTCGGTAGCCATCGACCTCCATGCGGGCTTCCAGGTCGGGCGGAAAAGGCAGCATGGTCAGTTGTTGATAGATCTCACCGGCATCCGGGCTCGGCAGTTCCTCAATCCGGACAATCTGGGTTGTGAGGTTGTCCTCGCTGCCGCATTCGTAGGCTTCGTCTGCGATGAGCTTTGCAGCCTGGTCCAGATCATCGGCGTGCTCGTGGATCACCTTGGTCAGGTAATGCTGATTGACGTGCTCATACACGCCATCGGTGGCAAACAGGAAGATGTCGCCCTCGTTTAGGGGCAGCGCCTGGTAATCGATCTCGATCTGCGGGCTGATGCCCATGGCGCGACTAAGGTAGGACTTGTCTTGCGCAACCTGAACCCGGTGATCAATGGTCAACTGTTCGAGGGCGTTGCCCTGCAGTCTGTAGATGCGCGCGTCACCGACGTGAAAAATGTGCGCCGTGGTCGACTTGATCACCATGGCGCTCAGCGTGCACACATAGCCCCGGTCCTTCTCGTAGCGGTACTGGCTTTGCTGGGTCTGCGAATGCAGCCAGGTGTTCGTTGCCGTCAAGACCCGTTGTGCCGAGGTCTTGACAGACCAGGCCTCGGAGGTGCAGTAGTAGTCCTCCAAAAAACACGCAACTGCTGTTTGACTGGCCTGTTGGCTGACATCGCTGCTGCTGATGCCGTCCGCCAGCGCAATGGCAATCCCTTTGGAACTCAAGTGTGGTTCCCTGGGAACGTAGACCCCGTGAAAATCCTGATTGGTCTCTTTCCGGCCCCTGTTTGAATATTGGCCGACTGCGACGAGTAATCCCGACATGTCTGATGCCAAACGAGCCTCTGCCCCTTAAAAAGGGCAGAGGCTCACTCAGTTGCCGTGGATCAATTGAAGGCGGCCTTGGGCTCGGCCTTCACTGCATGCAAGGTGCGCTTGGGCGCGGTTCTGACATGCGTGCTGTACAGCGTCAACCCGGTAAACGCAATGCCGCCAACCAGGTTGCCCAGCGCCGTGGGAATCTCATTCCAGATGAAATAGTCGGCGATCGAGAACTGGCCGCCCACCATCATCGCCATCGGGAACAGGAACATGTTGACCACGGAGTGTTCGAAGGTCATGGCGAAGAACAGCATGATAGGCATCCACATGGCGATGACCTTGCCGCTTACCGAAGTGGAGATCATGGCGCCGACCACACCCATGGAAACCATCCAGTTGCACAGCATGCCGCGAATGAAGATGGTAAACCAGCCTGCCAGGCCCCATTTCGCATAGCCGAGAGTACGTGCCACACCGATGCCGGCAAGCTTGGTACCGACCGGCCCGGGGTCCGTGGAAAAACCGTAGGTGAACACGAACGCCATCATGACTGCAACCGTCAATGCGCCGGCGAAATTGCCCAGGAAGACCAGGCCCCAGTTCCGCAGAACCCCGCTTGCGGTCACGCCAGGGCGCTTATCCAGCAAGGCAAGCGGCGTCAGCATGAATACACCGGTCAGCAGGTCGAAACCCATCAGATACAGCATGCAAAAGCCGACCGGAAACAGGATCGCGCCAATCAATGGGGAACCCGTTTGAACGGCGATGGTGACGGCGAATACGGCTGCCAGCGCGAGAATGGCGCCGGCCATGCAGGCTCTGATCAACGTGTCTCTGGTGGACATGTAGATTTTGGATTCACCTGCATCCACCATCTTTGTGACGAATTCTGAAGGCAGCAAATAAGCCATGACGATCCTCCTCAAGTAAGTGAAATAGGCTCCCGGGTCTCAAGACATGGGGAACCACAAATTGAAGACCTTATCCTTTGGATACATTTAGCATTAAGTTCTTCACTTCATTTTTATCAAGCTGTGATCAGTTGATAAGGACTCAAAAGCACGTACCGTACCAGCACGTTGAGCCGTGATGGCGCGTGCTTTCCTGCATTAGTGGAATTACGCTTACAAAGAATTTGGCCTCAAGGTGGTGCGCATCGATGAGCAAAACGGTCAGACTTGGTGCAAAGCTGGATACGGCGCGTAGAGATGAAGCCGCTTCCAGGATTTCCATCAAACGTCGATTGCGGTCCGGGGATGCTGTCTACGAAAACTGGTTGGTGGCGTATTCTTCTGGGAGGTTGTCGTGCGCCATCAGTAGCCCGCTGCACGCCTGTTGGCTCTGAGGATTGTGCCGGCGGCATACCGACCAAGGAATATTGTAGAAACCGCCCGGCAGCCAGCCCTCACTGCAGCGCTCAGGCGACGATAATGCGGCACTTGTTGGCCGGCGACAGCGGTTCAAGCGCGTTCAAGCTGGTTGTCCGGCTCGGCCGAGTGTTTGTTTTCGAAGATTAACTGCAGACGGAGCACTTGGAGGTATTTCTGCCCGCTCGGTAATTGATCGTCCAGCTACGCATTGGGATTCCAGATGATTTCCCACAGATGCCCGTCGAGGTCTTTCGATATCGGCCAGGATAAATGAGTGCTGCCCGATCCCAGCCTCATGGATGTTGCCATCCGCGCAAATCTGACGTGTGGAAATCCGAGCCAGTCTGGCCAGCTCATAACAGGATGGGACAGAGGGTAACCATCTCTGGCGG
The DNA here is from genome assembly GCA_049592895.1 of Thiobacillaceae bacterium. Lineage (GTDB taxonomy): Bacteria > Pseudomonadota > Gammaproteobacteria > Burkholderiales > Thiobacillaceae > DASQBT01. Next base: position 6,102 of record JBAWGM010000234.1, read on the forward strand.
GAATGCACTGATCGCGAATGATCTCCGAAGGCAAATTGAACACGCGCAACGACCCGTTCGGCAGGACACTAGTGGAATCGAGCCAGTTCGGGATCATCGACGCGTTGCGCTGGCAGGCCTGTAATCGCGGGAAGTTCGGACAGGCGCGGCACCCCAAGCTTGAACCGAACCTGGCCGGCACGATCCTTCCACACCAGCGCGGGCGTTCCCGGCGCGCCAAATCTCGACATGAGTTGCGTGTTGGCTGCCAGCTTAGTCGCCAGCACGTCGGTGACCTTGTCGAGCGGCGCAATGCCACCCACGAACCGTCCACGGTCATAGTGGACTTCATTCTTGCGAAGCGCAGCAACGCGGTCGCGAGCTTGCATGATCGCCGCTGCGCGGCCCGCTGAACTTGGCTGCTGATAGGCGACCGGCACCCAGCGAACCTGCAGGCCCGCTTTCTCATACGGTTGCAAGGCCTTCCACGTGAGATGGCAATAGAAGCAATTTGCGTCGAAGAATACGTAGAGGACATTCTTTGCGACCTTGGCACCCTCTCGCACAACATCCGATTGTTCCATCTGTGCATACAGCGATGAGTAAGCCGGCGATTGCGTACCCGTCCCCGCGTAACTGTATGTAGCACTCGCAGCCGGAACCAGAACGCTTAAAGCAGCGGCCAATGCAACAAATGCGGCGTTATTCCTTGGCATCATTATTCATCCTTCCATAAGCCTGCCCGTGCAATCTGGCGCCTGACAGAAACGCACCCTTTACCAGTAGCTGGCATCGGTTAGGTCGCGAGGACCTTAAGCTGCGGATTCCCGACAACACGCCTTGCACGGATTAACTTGGGAGTCAGCGGTAACCAAAAGAGTCCCGATAAGGACTGGTCCAGAACAGGGTCAGGCCAGCCGTTTTTGCCGCCGTCTGTTATGGAGAAACACGCCGAACCGTCACTTTCAGCCAGAGTCTGACATACAAGTGCGCAGTGAGAGCGTCCGGTTTCTGCTGCGGTTCATGCCACGCGTCAGCCGCGTCATTCCTTCCCTCCATGAGCGCGCAGGAAGTCGGCGATCGCAGCCTTGTGTAAGCGGAGCGCGACGGCGAGTGGGTGGGGGAATTCTTTCTGCGTCTGTCTCTCGGCAAGCAAAGCAGATGCTGCCATTGGCCCTTCCACCCCCTTCTGGCTGAATGGAGGCTGTGGTGAAGGGCAGAATCCGAGCGAGGCTAATGGGATGCTTACCCCCTTCGTTCAAGTGATTGTCATCCAGTTCCACTTTGGTACTTCAATGCCGTCTTTGGGTGGAGGCGGCCATCCCATTTGTCCGGGACAAAGTAAGCTGCTTCAACATCGTCCAATCTCCTGTCAGAATTGGATCAAAGGCCAAACTCGCAATGCTGCCAACTTCGAGCGACACGTCGGATTTCAACCAAACGGTCAGGCATATTGTTGAATGTGCATTCAGGCGTTGCAGGCGAGATGCCTGAACGTCCTGAGTGACCACGCACCTTTATTGATTCAGAGGATGGAAACGTATCAATCACATGGGCCTGGATCTTTCACTACCCGATAAATGGCGGGCCCGAGTTTACGCCAGCTTAACCCGGCTCGACACACGATCCAGCGCCCGCAGCATTGTCAGCAGCGTGCTCATTGCCTCGATCGCCGCCAGTGTGACGGGGACGATTTTCGGAACCCTCCCTGACCTGAACGATTTCCAAAGGGAGTTGTTACGCCGCGTCATTGGCATTTCGACCATCGTTTTCACAATTGAATATGTCTGCCGGATCTGGGCAGCGCCGGAGGCCGACCCTGGCGCAGGGGCGCATGCATGGAATGCACGTTGGCATTACCTGTGTTCATTCCTCGGTGTGATTGACCTGTTGGTCATCCTGCCACAATACGCCGGCCTGTTCTTACCCTTGGGCCAGGATTACTTCAATCTTCTGATGTTGCTCGCGCTTTTGAAGTCCGCGCGCTATGCCAAGTCGCTTTCCCTTTTTGCGGCGGTGTTCCGCAATGAGAGTCGAGCCCTGCTTTCTGGAATGATGGCAATGATGGTGCTGATGGTGCTGGTTTCGGGAGTCATGTTTGTTCTTGAGCGAAAGGCGCAGCCGGATGTTATCCGCAGCATTCCGGATGCGATGTGGTGGGCCGTCGTTACCATGGCAACGGTCGGATACGGTGACATCACACCGGTTACGCCGCTAGGCAGGGTATTCGGCGGGTTTACCATGTTGCTGGGCATTGCCATGTTTGCCATTCCGGCCGGCATTCTTGCGACCGGTTTCGCCACGGAGATTCGCAAGCGTGATTTCATCGTGACGTGGCAGACCGTGGCCGGATTGCCCCTGTTTGAATCGCTTGATGCAACCCGAATTGCAGATATTGCACGATTGCTGAATACCCAGATGCTGCCGGCTCGCCAGGTGGTGGTAAGGCGCGGTGAACCGGCAGACGCGATGTTCTTCATCATGTCAGGAGAAGTCGAAGTGGATGTGCAGCCGACTCCGGTGCGGCTTGGCAAGGGCAAGTATTTCGGCGAGATAGCGCTGATCAAGGACAGTTTGCGTACCGCCACGGTCACCACCGTGAGCGAGTGCCGCCTGCTCTCGCTTGACGTAAACGATTTTCGTCGGCTTATGGCGCAGTACCCTGACCTTAAAGCCGCCATCGAGCAGGTTGCAGGGGAACGCCTGGAGCAGCAGGGGCTTGGCAAGAACGACCAGAACGGTTCGCCCCGGTAGCAGAACAAGCTTGCTTACCGGCGGCTTGGTCCATGCTGCCCGCTATCTAAACTAAGCCGCATCGGCTGCGATCCGCTCCAGGATCATTTGGGCAACACGCTTGTTCGATGGCATATAGGTATGGAAAACGGGGATGCAAATCCGCTCGGCAATCCACGCCGCGCTCGCCTCGCATACCGCCACGATGCCGTCGTTCATCTCGTTCTGAAAGGGACTGAATTTCCCCCTCCAACCTGCGACCCCAAGGATGCTTGTGGTGGGAATCGAGTGAGCGCCGATGTGCTCCATTCTGGTCTCGGAACCGAGCAGTTGTCCGCAGTCCCCGGCCAGAATGCGGAAAACCCAGTTGCGCTGCAGCTTCTGTGCGATGCGGGAGGGCCTGACCGGAGAAGCCAGAAGAAAGACTCGATGCGGCAGCCGGGTCCCTGTCGGCAGCGAGGCAACCGCCGCTCTAAGCAACACGCCGCCCAATGAATGGCCAATGAGCACATAGTCGCCATGGGCGCCGAGGGCGGTTATCTTTTTAACCAGCCGCTTGCGGATGGCGGTGAAGTCCTGAAAGGTGACCGCATAGCCAAACGAGCTGGATTCAATGCCCTTGGCCTTGAGCCTTGCAAGCAGTCGCCAGCCCGACATCGGCGTGCGGCCCATCCCGTGAACAAAAAGCGCTTGCACGTGTCTCCCCAATGAACAAGCCGAAAGAATAGATCATATTGGAAGCATGGACGGCTGATCTGGAGATCGCGATGAAAAGTGTTTTCGTGACGGGCGCCAGCCGCGGTATGGGGCTGGAATGGGTGCGGCAGTATGCGGAGGCCGGATGGCGGGTGTATGCGACCTGCCGCAGTCCCGGGCAGGCGGAGGCGTTGAAGGCCCTGGCCGGCCGGCAGCCCGGCATAAGCGTGCATCATCTGGACGTCTGCGACGGCGAGCAGCTGCGCAACCTGCAGATCGAGCTGGAAGACGCCCGCATCGACGTGCTGATCAACAATGCCGGGGTGTATCTGGACAAGTCGACGGGCGAGTTCGGCAGCATCGACTATGAAGCCTGGCAGCGAACCTTCGCGGTTAATGCAATGGGCGCCGTGCGGGTGAGCGAGGCATTCGTCAAGCAGGTGGCAAGGAGCGAGAAACGGCTGGTGGTGGCGATCACCAGCCACATGGGTTCAATCGCTGAAATCACCGCTGCCGGCAACTATGCCTACCGTTCCAGCAAGGCGGCCCTGAATGCAGCAATGAAGGGCCTTTCCCTTGCGCTCGCGGAGCGTGACATCGGCGTGCTGCTTCTGCACCCCGGCTGGGTGAGAACCGGCATGGGCGGACCGGATGCGCCGCTCACGGTCGAACAGAGCGTGGCCGGTATGCGCAGCCTGGTAAAGAATTTTGTGCCCGGGATGAGTGGCCGCTTCTTTCGTTACAACGGCACGGAGATTCCGTGGTGAAGCGAATCAGGTAGATTATTTCCGTTGCCTTATCCTGTTTGAAAAGTAATCGATGGCCAATCACTCAACTCAACTGCTGAGAGCGCTGCGATCGCACGATTTCCGCTTGTATTTCGCTGGCCAGTTCATCTCCCTTGCGGGGACCTGGATGCAGCAAATCGCAATGAGTTGGCTGGCGTACAGCCTGACCCATTCCGCCTTCGTCCTGGGGCTGATCGGCTTCGCCAGCCAGTTGCCCATCCTGGCTTTTGGCGGCTTTGGCGGCGTCTGGTCAGACCGGGTCGATCGCAGGCGATTGCTGATGTGGACGCAGTCTTTGGCCATGATCCAGGCGTTGCTGATTGCAGGCCTGGCATGGAAGGGATGGATTTCCGCTCCTGTTCTGGTGTCGCTTGCCTTCATCCTGGGCTGCATCAATGCCGTTGATTTGCCGGCGCGCCAGTCCTTCGTGGTTTATCTGGTGGAAGACCGGGAACAACTTCCCAATGCCATCGCACTCAACTCGATGCTGATTAATTCAACCCGCTTTGTCGGACCGGCACTGGCCGGTTTCGTCGTAGCCTTCATGGGCGAGGCAGTCTGTTTCCTGATCAACGCGCTTTCCTATCTTGCCGTGCTGCTCGCACTTCGAGCCATTCGGGCGCGGGCGGGAGAGGGCAGCGCAATACCGGCGCTGCAGGCCCTGAAGGAAGGCCTTAGCTACACATTCAATCACCCTGACATCAGGACCTGCCTTTTATTGATCGCAGCGATGGGTTTTCTCGTGACACCTTATATCGTCTTGATGCCCATCTATGCCAAGAATATCTTTGGCGGCGATGCAAGTACCTTCGGCACGCTTATCAGCAGCACGGGGGCTGGCTCATTGATGGCAGGCCTGTATCTCGCCAGACGCACATCCACAATAGGGCTTCGCCGCAAGGTGTCGATCTCCTCCGTGGTCAGCGGAGCGGCACTGGCGGTTTTTGCGCTCAACGGCAGCCTGGGATTTGCCTACCCGATACTCATGGTGCTTGGCTTTTCCATGATCATCGCCGTTGCGGGCGGAAACACGATGATCCAGACATGGGTTCGCGACGACATGCGCGGCAGGGTGATGGCGACCTTCTCGATGGCCTTCCTGGGGACGGCTCCTCTTGGAAGTCTTGCCGCAGGAAGCCTCGCGCATGCTGTCGGGGTCAGGCCAACCCTCCTTGCCTGTGGTCTTCTCGCCATGCTGATCGGGCTTGTTCATGCCTACCGCCTTCGCCGGAGGGAGTTGTTGGCTGGCGCATGACTGGTGCAGCCGACGAGCGGATCACTGCAACAACAACGCCGTAGCCAAGTCGCGCCAAGGTGCTATTAATGACTTATGGCACTTGAGAACCGCGCACCCTTCCTCTTAAGGACTGTCGCCACGCCGAAAGGTGCATACCTGCTTGCGCTGTTTTGCATGTCCTGGATCAATCCCGCCTTTGCATTGCTGGACGAGACCCCTCCGATGCCTGATATCGAGGTGCTTCACGCAGATTTTGGTCTGTTCAATCGTGCGCTGTCGGGAGAACTGGTATTAACGCCTTCGGCAGTCGTTCCGCTCAAGAAGGGCCAGCAATACGGCTGGTCTATCCTGCTGAGAACCAGTAAGCCAAGGGTCAGATGGCATTAGGAGCTCACCTTGCCGTCGCCCCCATCAAGCTGGGGCGGTGACGAATTGCCTGCGGCAAAGCAGACGATTTCTCAGGACCGCATGACCTCCATCGTTGAACTGGATGCGACACCGGTCGATGGGGTGATTGAGAATGTCTGGGAGGTTGCTCCGGGCGATCCCAAGGGTCATTACATTATTCGGTTGACCATTGACGGCGGTAATCAGCAGGTCTTTGAATTTGATCTGCGGGAATGACAGGTCTGGTTGCGGACTCATGCGTCAGCGCGGCGCGTGCGCGGGACTACATGGATTCCGGATGACCGTCACTGCTTTCATTTCACTGTGAATGACAAACCTGCGCGCCATCAAGGCTGACATCACCACTCTGGCCGTGGATGCAATCGTCAACGCGGCAAACAATTCGTTGCTTGGAGGCGGCGGGGTGGATGGAGCCATACATCGGGCGGCAGGCGAAGCACTGCTGAACGAATGCCGGCAGTTGGGTGGGTGCGCAACTGGGGACGCAAAGATTACCCGCGCTTACCTCCTTCCGGCCAGATATGTCATTCATACCGTTGGACCCGTCTGGCGGGGCGGGGACAAGGGCGAGCCACAGCTACTTGCATCCTGCTACCGCCGCTCGCTGGAATTGGTCCGGGAACATGCGCTTGGATCAATTGCATTCCCGTCCATCAGCACCGGAACTTACGGCTACCCAATTCGACTGGCAGCGAATGTGGCGATCCAATCGGTCAGCGCCTTCTTCCAGAATGCGGCTGATGTCGAGGCGGTTGTCTTTTGCTGCCACTCGGACGGTGATCTGCAGGTTTATGCCGAGCTCCTGGAACGGCTATCCAACCGGTAAACGCGGGCTCATTTTGAATTCGTGCCGATTTTCCAGAAGTGATCCATGAACACGTAAGTAAACGAAGCCGACCAGCCAATCAGCAGCAATCCGTTGAGTGTCTCGATGCCGCACACGACGCGCAAGGGACCAATCGGCAGGATGTCGCCGAAGCCAAGCGAGGTATAGGTTTCGGCGGAGAAATAGAGGAAGGTGGAAAGCGTGTCGGCGAAATGGCCACTGAAGTTTCCCAGCCCGAATTTGTCGCGCAGATAGTAATAGGCCGCACCATACAGGATGATCTCCGAGGAATGTGCGACGAACATCCCAAGAATGCCGACCAGTACCCGGACGCGGCCCGAGGTCTGCCATTTGGGCAGGACCACCGACAACCCGCGCAGATACTCGTAATGCAGCAGGGTTGTGCACAGGACAAGCACCGCGCAGATGAAAACTGCAACGCCCATCAGGCAACTATAATCGCATTCATCCGCGTCGGCGCGCGCCGGTTAGCTTTGCCTATACGTGATTTGGCGCTCCCTTCACGCTGGGAATCGTAATGGTCAAGACCCCATTCTGGACGCTTTGCTTAAAGCCCGTGGACTCAACCGGCCCCGGCAAGGTCAGCGTCTGGACGAAGCTGCGCGCGCTCATGGCTTGCTCGGGCTGATTTCCCACCTTGTAGGTTTCCTTGGTGGAGTCCTGTGCTGAAATGGTCAGCACCTGCCCATTCAGTTGCACGTGTATGTCTCCCGGCTTGAAGCCCGGCACCCTGACTTGAAGCTGATAGCCATCCTTTGTGCGCTGAAGTGAGGAAGCCTGCGTCGGAATCGGAACGGCGAAATCGACCGGCGGCGCGATCATCACGGGCATCCAAAAACCATTGACGGCATTGAAAGCATCAAATTCCCTTGCCATGGCCGCCTGCATGCGTGCCAGGTCCGCAAAGGGATCGACATAAATGAGATTACCGTTTGCCGGATCGGGCATCGCCGCAGAAGCCTGGGTGTTGGCCTGGTTCCCCGGGTCCGAAGGGCAGTCTTTCGCAAAGGCACCCCCTGCAAGAACAGCGAGCGCGACGGCGAACAAGGAAGGTTTCAAGACAGCAGAATTCATCTCTCGTCTCCTAGATAGATAAAGACAGCGCAAGAAACAGTTTCAGCACTGTGCTTAATGGAGCGAGGAACGGAGCAAAAGTTCCGGGTCGCATGACTTTGGGGCGTCAGTGCCATTGGGCATACGTTCAAAGTGCTTATTCTGCCTCCAGCAGTATTACCGCCAGCACATTTCGCCCCTCCGCCGTCAGAATGTTATAGGTACGGCAGACCGCGCCGGTGTCCATGACATCCAGGCCGATGCGGGCTTCCACCAGGGCGCGGCTCAGGCGCGGGTGCGGGAAGCGCAGTTTCGCGCCGGTTCCAAGCAGCACCATTTCCGGGTTGAGCTGGGCCAGGCGGGCGAAATGATCTTCGGCCAGTTGTTCAAAGCCCAGTCCGGCCCAGCCCTCCAGATGCAGGGCTTGCGGCGTAACGACCAGGCTGGTGGTGTGGCGCCGGTGATTGATCTCCACATAGCCTTCACCATAGGCAGTGATGCTGTTGACGCCGGACGGGTTGGACAGGTGCAGCTTCATGGCGCGTTCGGGGCTTCTTCCGCCGGCTGCGTTTGGGCAGCGCTGGCGCGGGCGGCCAATTCGGCCAGTTGACGGTACAGGGGATGGCGATTGAGCAGGCGCGACACGCTGCTGGCGAGAAACGTGGTTGCGATCAGGGCGAGGGTCAGGCTGCGGTCAGAGGTCATTTCCATGACGATCACAAACGAGGTAATGGGGGCCCGGGTTACGCCGGCAAGATAGCCTGCCATGCCAAGGATGGAATAGGCAACATAAGACGATGGCTCGCCCCACCAGCCTGCCAGATTGGCGCCCAGGCCTGCCCCGGTGGACAGAGAAGGGGCGAACAGGCCGCCGGGAATGCCGCTCAGATAGGAAGCCAGCGTGGCAAGAAATTTTGTCACGGGGTAAAGCCAGGTGGCGGGATGCTGGCCGCCAATAATGGCCTTGGCCTCTTCATATCCGGTGCCATAGCTCTCGCCGCCGGATAGAAGGCCCACCAGCGCCACCGCCAGGCCGCAGCCCGCAGCGAACAGCATGGGCCGGCGCTGCCGCACGGCTGCCGTGGCATCGACCGACAGCACCAGCAACGCGGCAAACAGGCCGCCCGCCATGCCACCGAGTACGCCTGCTACGGGTACCGCGACCAGGCCCTGATAAAGATCCAGCGGGGCATAGTGCACGCCGAAGTAGGTGTAGTTGCCGAGCAGCACGATGGCCATGAGGCCGGCGATCAGCACGCCGGTAATAATTATGCCGCTGCTCCTCTCCTCGAACCCGCGGCTCAGTTCCTCAATCGCAAACACGATGCCGGCGAGCGGGGTGTTGAAGGCGGCGGCCAGACCCGCCGCACCGCCCGCAACGATCAGGGCGTTGTCCATGTGCCGGCGGCGCAGGATCGGAATGCGGTGCAGGCTGTAGAGTATCGAAGCGCCAACATGCACGGTCGGACCTTCGCGGCCGATAGAGGCGCCGCTGATCAGGCCCAGCAGGGTCACGGCAATCTTGCCGACGACGATGCGGATCGACAGCAGCCGGGTACTCAGCGCATGGCTGCGCTGACGCAAGGCCCAGATCACCTGCGGAATGCCGCTGCCTTCCGCACCGGGAAAGAAGCGCCGGGTAAGCCAGGCCGCCAGGACGAAGCCCGCCGGGGTAATCAACAAGGGCGCCAGTGGATATTCACGGGCCAGCGCGTGGAACAGGCGGTCGGTGCGGGCCGCAGATACGGCATAAAAAACCGCAGTCAGCCCCACTGTGGCGGCGCCCAGCCAGAACACCAGGCGGATGGTCCACAGGCGAGGGTGGAGGATCCCGCGCCGGGCGCGCTTGATTTGACGGCGCAACCGGTGGTTGCGATTCCTGAGGGGGGAGGGGGCTGTCTTATTCATGATGCCGGGCAGGTCTTTCCTGGATGAATTGTACAAGCACTGTTTGGCGTACCCTTGCGGCATTCAGTAGAATCCTAGTGTTTAATCCATTTCTGGTTCCGGTATGCCCAACCGATCTCATGCAGGCGGGGAATCCCCTGCGTCCCCTCCGCGCCTGCCCGTTGTGCGCAAATCCAGCAAGCTGGATAACGTCTGCTATGACATTCGGGGGCCGGTGCTCGCGCGTTCGCGCCAGATGGAGGAGGAAGGTCATCGCATCATCAAGCTCAATATCGGCAATCCGGCACCGTTCGGGTTCGAGGCGCCGGAAGAAATCGTTCACGACGTGATCGTCAACCTGCCCAATGCCTCGGGCTACACCGACTCCAAGGGGCTGTTCTCCGCGCGCAAGGCAGTCATGCACTACACCCAGCAGAAGGGAATAGGCGGGGTGCAGATCGAGGACATTTTCATCGGCAACGGGGTATCCGAGCTGATCGTCATGTCCATGCAGGCGCTGCTCAATAACGGCGACGAAGTGCTCATCCCCACGCCGGATTATCCCTTGTGGACGGCAGCGGTCAGCCTGGCGGGCGGCGTGCCGCGTCATTACATTTGCGACGAGGGCGCCGGCTGGCTGCCGGATATCGCGGACATGCGGGCCAAGATCACGGTTAGTACCCGTGCGGTCGTGGTGATCAATCCCAACAATCCGACCGGTGCCCTGTACCCGCCGGAACTGCTCAAGGAAATTCTCGAACTGGCGCGCCAGCATCACCTGATCGTGTATGCCGACGAGATCTACGACAAGGTGCTCTACGATGGCGCCAAGCACACCGCGATTGGCGCGCTGGCCGACGATGTGCTGGTGGTGACCTTCAACGGGCTGTCGAAGAATTACCGCGCCTGCGGCTACCGGGCGGGCTGGCTGACCGTGTCGGGCGAGAAGAAGCACGCGGGCGATTACATGGAAGGCCTCTACATGCTGGCCTCCATGCGCCTGTGTTCCAACGTGCCGGGCCAGTATGCAATCCAGACGGCCCTGGGCGGGTATCAGAGCATCAACGACCTGGTGGCGCCGGGCGGGCGGCTCACGCGCCAGCGCGACCTCGCCTGGAGTATGCTGACCGACATTCCCGGTGTCAGCTGCGTAAAGCCGCAGGCCGCCATGTATCTGTTTCCACGCCTTGACCCCAAGCTGTACCCGATCGTTGACGACCAGAAGTTCATCCTCGATCTGCTTGAGCAGGAGAAGGTGCTGGTGGTTCAGGGCACGGGCTTCAACTGGCCCAGCCCTGATCACTTCAGGGCGGTGTTTTTGCCCCACGAAGAGGATCTCAAAGAGGCGTTTACCCGCATCGAACGCCTTCTTGAACGCATACGCAAAGTACATAAATAGACGAACAACATGAACCCAATCAAGGTCGGATTGCTCGGACTGGGCACGGTGGGAGGCGGCACCCTGACAGTGCTGCGCCGCAACCGGCAGGAAATCACCCGGCGCGCCGGACGCGAGATTCACGTCACCATGGCGGCGGTGCGCAATCTGGAAAAAGTCAAACGCTACGGCAGCGACACCATCACGCTGACCGAGGATCCCTTTGCCGTCGTCAACAACCCCGACATCGACATCGTGGTGGAACTGATCGGTGGCCTGGAACCCGCCAAGGAACTGGTGCTGACGGCAATCGAAAACGGCAAGCACGTGGTCACCGCAAACAAGCATCTTCTGGCCAAGTACGGCAACGAAATCTTCGGTGCGGCGCAGAACCGGGGCGTGATGGTGGCGTTCGAAGCGGCGGTGGCCGGCGGCATTCCCATCATCAAGGCCCTGCGCGAGGGGCTCACAGCCAACCGCATCGAATGGGTGGCCGGCATCATCAACGGCACCACCAATTTCATCCTGACCGAAATGCGCGAGAAGGGCCTGGGATTCGATACCGTGCTCAAGCAGGCGCAGGAACTGGGATACGCCGAAGCTGATCCCACTTTCGATGTGGAAGGCATCGACGCCGCGCACAAACTGACGATATTGTCCGCCATTGCATTCGGCATCCCGGTCCAGTTCGACAAGGCCTATACGGAAGGAATTACGCAGCTTACGGGCGATGACGTGAAATACGCCGAGCAATTGGGCTATCGCATCAAATTGCTGGGCATCACTAAGCGCCGCACCAACGGCATTGAACTGCGGGTCCACCCCACCTTGATTCCGGAGAAGCGGCTGATCGCCAATGTGAACGGACCGATGAATGCGGTGCTGATCATGGGCGATGCTGTGGGCCCGACACTTTATTATGGCGCGGGCGCCGGCGCGGAGCCCACGGCCTCGGCCGTGGTGGCGGACCTGGTCGATGTCACGCGGCTGTCCACCGCCGATCCGCATCACCGGGTGCCGCATCTGGCGTTCCAGCCCGATGCCCTTCTGGCGGATCTCCCGATCCTGCCGATGGAGGAAGTGGAGACTGCCTATTATTTGCGCATGCGGGTGTCGGACGAAACCGGCGTGCTGGCAGACATCACCCGCATCCTGGCGGACCAGGACATCTCGATCGACGCCCTGATGCAGCGCGAGCCGAAGGAGGGCGAGGACAGCACAGACCTGATACTGCTGACCCATGAAACCGTGGAGAAATACATCAATGCCGCCATCGCCCGCATGGAAGGACTGAGCAGCGTGCAGGGCAAGGTGACGCGGATCCGTCTGGAGACACTTGGAAAGTAACGATTGAGGGACTAGGGCCTGGGAATTAGGGAATGAGCGGCTTGTGGCCGCGCCCCTAGCCCCTAGCCCCTAGCCCCTAGCCCCTAATCATGAACTACATCAGCACCCGGGGCCTTGCGCCCAAACTTGGCTTCTCTGACATCCTGCTGGGCGGGCTCGGGTCCGACGGCGGCCTCTATCTGCCGGATAAATATCCGCGCCTGACCGATGGTGATCTGGCCATGTTGCGCGGCATGAATTACCGCGGGCTGGCCTACTCGATCCTTTCCCATTTCATTACCGACGTTCCGCCTGTTGACCTGAAAACCCTCATCGACAAAACCTACCGGGCCGAGGTGTATTGCCACGCGCGCCTGGGGCAGAACGCCGAAGACATCACGCCTGTGCTCACGTTCGAGCCGGGGCTGCACATCCTGTCTCTGTCCAATGGGCCGACGCTCGCGTTCAAGGACATGGCCATGCAGTTGCTCGGCAATCTGTTTGAGTATGTGCTCGAGCAGCGCGGCGAGACCCTCAACATCCTCGGTGCGACCTCGGGCGACACCGGGTCCGCGGCGGAGTATGCGATGCGCGGCAAGCACGGGGTGCAGGTGTTCATGCTGTCGCCAGTCGAGGGCATGACGCGTTTCCAGCAGGCGCAGATGTATAGCCTGCAGGATCCGAACATCTTCAACATCGCGGTGCGCGGCGTGTTTGACAACTGTCAGGACATGGTCAAGGCGGTGTCCAACGACGCAGACTTCAAGGCCCGCCACAAGATCGGCGCGGTCAACTCCATCAACTGGGCGCGAGTTGCGGCCCAGATCATCTACTATTTCAAGGCCTACTTTGCGGTCACGCAGAATAACCGCGAACAGGTGTCATTCGCTGTGCCTTCGGGCAACTTCGGCAACGTGTGCGCCGGCCACATCGCCCGCATGATGGGCCTCCCGATTCGCAAGCTCATCGTGGCAACGAATGAAAACGATGTACTGGACGAGTTCTTCCGCACCGGCATATACCGGCCGCGCGACGCCAGCCACACCTACCACACCTCCAGCCCGTCGATGGACATTTCCAAGGCGTCCAATTTCGAGCGCTTCGCCTTCGATCTGGCGGGGCGGGACGCGGCGCGCATACGCGACATGTGGGCGAGGGTGGATCGCAGCGAGGCCGTCGACTTCAAGGCCGCGGGCCTGTTTGACAAGGTCGCTGACTATGGCTTTGTCTCCGGCGCCAGCAACCACAGGCTGCGGATGCAGACCATACGCCAGACCTGGGAAAAATACGGAGTCATGATTGACACCCACACGGCGGACGGGGTGCAGGTGGGCTTGCAGCATCGGGAGCCTGGCGTTCCTCTGGTGTGCCTGGAAACTGCGCTGCCGGCCAAATTCGAGGATGCTATTCGCGAGGCCCTGGGTCGTGAACCGGAACGTCCGGCCGATCTGGTGGGGCTGGAAGATTTGCCCCAGCGCGTGGAATTCATGAATGCGGATGCCCAGACCATCAAAGACTTCATTTCCGCACACGCCGCCTGATCTCGATGATCTGGTCAAGCAGGCCAGTGCCTGCCGTGTTTGCGCAGGCCATCTGCCGCACGAGCCGCGCCCGGTGTTGCGCGCGTCAACGACTGCCCGGCTACTGATCGTGGGCCAGGCGCCAGGCCGCAAAGTGCATGAGACCGGCATCCCCTGGAACGATGCGTCCGGCGATCTGTTGCGGATCTGGTTGCAATTGGAGCGCGAGGCGTTCTATGACGAGTCGCGCGTTGCCATCATTCCGACCGGCCTGTGCTATCCCGGCACTGAGAAGGGCGCCGACCTGCCGCCGCGTCCCGAGTGCGCGCCGCTGTGGCATCCGCCCTTGCGCGAGGCCCTGCCTGAACTGCGCATGACGCTGCTCGTCGGACGCTTTGCGCAAGCCTATTATCTGGGCAACAGGCAGGGCAAGACCTTGGCCGCCACGGTGCGGAACTATGAGGATTTTCTGCCAGCGTTCTTTCCGCTTCCGCATCCCAGCCCGCGCAACCGCCGCTGGCTGAAGCTTAATTCCTGGTTCGAGGCCGAAGTCCTGCCGTCATTGCGCAAGCGGATTGATTTGGTGCTCAAAGCATAGATAATGAGGCCACCTGAAATCGTATACGCAAGATGAAGCTCGTCAGTTCCCCTACCACCCCCTTTGGCCGCAAGGTTCGCATCGTCCTGCTGGAAAAGAAGATTCCCTTCGAACTGGTGCCGGATGTGCCCTGGAGCCCGGACACCAAAGTTGGTGAGTTCAATCCCCTCGGCAAGGTGCCGGTGCTGGTGCTGAAAGATGGCGACACTCTGTATGACTCGCGGGTGATCGTCGAGTATCTGGAGAACGTCAGTCCGGTCGGAAATCTGCTTCCCAAGGAGCCGGGCACCCGGATTGCGGTGCGCAAGATCGAGGCGTTGGCCGACGGCCTGATCGACGCCGCCGCCCTGATGTTCCTGGAAGGCAAGCGCCCCGAAGAACAGCGCAGCAAGGAGTGGACAACCCGTCAGGAGACCAAGGTGTTGCGTTCGCTGGAAGCGTTGTCGGCAGCACTGGGCGAGCGCGTGCATTTTGTCGGCGGAAAATTTTCCCTGGCCGACATCGCCGCCGGTTGTGCGCTCGGCTACCTGGATTTCCGCTTTTCCTATATCGACTGGCGCAACACCCATCCCAACCTCGCCTCCTTCGCCGCCAGGCTGGCCGAGCGCGTGTCGTTCAAGGAAACCCTGCCGGTGGCGTGAGCCGTAATAGTCCCCTCTCCCCGTAAGCGGGGCGAGGGGAGAACTGCGCTATTCCCTCGCCCCCTTTTGGGGGGAGAGGGGTAGGGTGAGGGGATTTAGAGAATAAGGAGCAAGTATGACTACCGTAATTGCAACCCTGGCCGGCGGCTGCTTCTGGTGCCTGGAGGCGGTATTCCAGCGTCTGCGCGGCGTGGAGCGCGTGGTGTCCGGCTACATGGGCGGGCGCTCAACCAATCCGGATTACCCGTCGGTGTGCACTGGTGCTTCCGGGCATGCCGAGGTGGTGCAGATCCATTTTGATCCTGGCCAGATCAGCTTCGAGAACCTGCTTGAAGTGTTCTTCGCTATACACGATCCCACCACGCTCAACCGGCAGGGCAATGACAAGGGCACACAATATCGCTCGGCGATCTTTTACCACTCGGCCGAACAGCAGGCCGCGGCACAAACGGCAATCAAGTCAGAAGCGGCAAACTGGCCCGATCCCATTGTGACCGAAGTGACGGCAGCACAGACCTTCTATCCCGCCGAGGGCTACCACCAGAATTACTACGAGCAGAATAGCTACCAGCCCTATTGCCAGTATGTGGTGGCGCCCAAAGTTAAGAAGGCGATTGAGAAATTCGGCAGCCAGCTCAAACCAGGCATGGGTGCCTGACGATACCGTTTCGGCAGTCCGTCTATGCCCATGCGGCAAACCCTCCAGTCCGGCACGTACAGGCCGAGTTGAATCGTGCCGTAGCGGCCGGGGGTCAAGAGCCGTCAGTCCGCAAACCGCACGCGGCGTTGGCCGAAATAGTGATCAACCCGGAAAGGCGCGGGCGCACGGCCAAACTTTTCAGTGCCGGGCTTCGCTGCCGTTGATCACCGCAACCTCAACGAATAACTGCGCTGCATCCACGGAATCGAACACATACAGGGTGTCGCAGAATTCGCAGCGGACCTCCACCTGATTCTGCTCCGCGACGATGCTTGCCACCTCGTCGCGGCCCAGCGTCTTGAGCATGCTGCCTACGTTCTCCCGGCTGCAGGTGCAGCGGAAGGCCATGGACTCCTGCTCAAAGCGACGCAGGGTTTCCTCGTGGAATAGCCGCAACAGAATGTCGTTGGCGGAAAGCGTGAGCAATTCGTCGGCGCTGAGGGTGGCGGCCAGGTGACCGACCCGGTTCCAGGTGTCGTCGTCCTCGGCAGTCTTTTTCGGCAGCTTCTGCAGCAGCATGCCGCCGACTGCGCGGTCGCCTGCTGCAAGGTAGATGCGCGTCTCCAGTTGTTCAGAACTGGCCATGTAATGGGACAGAATGTCTGCCACGCTCTGTCCTTCCAGCGGCGCGATGCCCTGGTAGTTCTGCTTGCCGGACTTGCTCTGGTCCAGGGTTATGACGAATCTGCCTTCCCCCAGTAGCGCGGCCAGACTGGCTTCCGCCAACTCGCCTTCCCATTTTGCAGTGGCCCGCAGGGTGCGCTGCGAAGTGGCTTCCACCACGATGAGCTTGACCGGGCCCTTGCCGTGCAGTTGCAGCACCAAGCTGCCTTCGAACTTGATGCCGGCCGCGAGCAGGGCGGCAGCGGCCACCAGTTCGCCCAGCAAGGTCTTTAGCGCGGGCGGATAATCTGCGTGGGACAGCACGGTGTGCCAGGTGTCGGTCAACTGAACCACGCTGCCCTTGACCGGGGCGTGTTCGAATACAAAGCGGGTCAGTGCGTCAGCCATGCGACTTGCCGGTCCAGGAATCCTTCAAGGTGACGGTGCGGTTGAACACCGGGGCACCGGGCGCCGAGTCTTTCAGGTCGGCGACAAAGTAGCCGTGGCGCTCGAATTGAAAGCGATCTTCCGGCCGGGCTTCCTTGAGTGAGGATTCCAGAATGGCACTGACAGTGCGCTTGGAATTCGGGTTGAGGTCCAGCATGTAATCGCGCTCGCCGGTGCCCGGGTGGGGCACGGCAAACAGCCGGTCGTATAGGCGCACCTCGGCTGCGTAGGCGTGGGCGGCGCTAACCCAGTGCAGGTTGCCCTTGACTTTGACGCTGTCGGCTCCCGCCGTGCCGGACTTGGTGTCCGGCAGGTAGGTGCAACGCACCGCAGTGACATTGCCCTCGGCATCCTTGTCGCAGCCGGTGCATTCCACCACGTAGGCGTAGCGCAGCCGCACCTTGTTGCCGGGATAGAGGCGAAAGAAGCCCTTGACCGGCGCTTCCATGAAGTCTTCGCGCTCGATCCAAAGCTCCCGGCCAAAGGGCATCTCGCGTTGGCCCAGTTCCGGTTTTTGCGGATGGTTGGGTGCATGGCAGGTCTCTTCCTGGCCTTGCGGATAATTGTCGACGATGAGTTTGAGCGGATCCAGCACCGCGATGCGGCGCTGCGCCGTTTCGTTAAGGTCTTCGCGCATACAGTCGTCCAGCACGCTCATGTCGATCCATGAGTCTGCCTTGGATACCCCGATGCGGTCGGTGAAGATGCGGAAACCGCCGGGCGTAAAGCCGCGGCGACGCGCGCCTGCAAGGGTGGGCATGCGCGGGTCGTCCCAGCCGTCGGTATGCCTGCCTTCCACCAGTTCGATCAGTTTGCGCTTGGAAAGCACGACGTAGGTGAGATTCAGCCGGGCGAATTCAATCTGCTGGGGCAGCGGGCGGGTGAAGAATCCGCCCTCTGCCAGCTTGTCCAGCAGCCAGTCGTAGAAAGGGCGTTGGTCTTCAAACTCCAGGGTGCAGATCGAATGGGTGATGTGCTCGATAGCGTCTTCGATTGGATGCGCATAGGTGTACATGGGGTAGATGCACCATGCGTCGCCGGTATTGTGGTGGGTCGCGCGCTTGATCCGGTAGATGGCCGGGTCGCGCATGTTGATGTTGGGAGAAGCCATGTCGATCCTGGCCCGCAGCACATGGGCGCCATCGGGAAATTCTCCGGCGCGCATCTTGCGAAACAGCGCCAGATTCTCGTCCACGCTGCGGCCGCGAAAAGGGCTGTCGCGGCCGGGTTCGGTCAGGTTGCCTCGGTGGCTCCGCATCTCGTCTGCGGTGAGGGAGTCCACATAGGCATGGCCGGCGCTGATGAGATATTCCGCGCAGGCATACATGGTGTCGAAATAGTTGGAGGAGAAATACAGGTGGCTGCCCCAGTCAAAGCCCAGCCACCGGACCGCTGCCTCGATGGCATCGACATACTCCTGCTCTTCCTTTTCTGGATTGGTGTCGTCGAAGCGCAGATGGCACACGCCGGCATAATCGCGCGCCAGACCGAAATTGAGAAAAATCGACTTGGCATGCCCATAGTGCAGATAACCGTTTGGCTCGGGCGGAAAACGGGTTTCCACGCGGCCGCCCCATTTGCCGATGGAATTTTGCTCATCGATGATATTGCGGATGAAATTGGTGGAAGGGGGATTGGGCATTGCAGTCATGGTCGCAGGGGAACTGGCTCTATGAACGTGACAAATTACGAATATTTTATAGGGAACCTCTGATTGAGTCTTTCATGGGCCCATGAAAAGCTTAATCAGAGGTTCCTTCGCCGCGCGAAGCTGCTCAAGAACGCAAGTCAGGAGATGATCCCGCCGCCCAGGCAGATTGGGCCTTCGTAAATGACAACCGACTGGCCGGGGGTGATGGCCCATTGCGATTCGTCGAATGTCACCTCCAGTCCGTCGTCCTCAGTCAAATGGATGCGGCAAGGGGCGTCGGTCTGCCGGTACCTGGTTTTCGCGCTATGTGAACGGGCCATATCAGGCGCCTGCCCGGCGACCCAGGAGAGGTCTATGGCCCGCAGGCTGCTGCGGTAGAGCAGTGGATGATCATGCCCCTGCACCACGGTCAGGCTGTTGGCGGCCATGTCCTTGCCAGCCACGAACCAGGGCTCTCCAGGGCCGCCGATGCAAAGCCCGTGCCGCTGCCCGAGCGTGTAATACATCAGGCCCTGGTGTTCGCCCACCATCCGGCCTTCCGGGGTCTGCATGGGGCCGGGTTGCTTCGGCAGGTAGCGTTGCAGAAATTCCCGGAACGGGCGTTCGCCGATGAAGCAGATGCCGGTGCTGTCCTTCTTGGCAAAATTCGGCAGGCCGATTTCTCTCGCCAGCCTGCGTACCTCGGGTTTTTGCATGCCGCTCAGGGGAAACAGCGTGGGGGAAAGCTGGCTCTGGTTCAGGCGATAGAGAAAATAGCTCTGGTCCTTGTTCAAGTCGGCGGCCCGCAGCAGCGTCGCACGGCCGGCCTCATCCTGGCCCTTGCCGGCATAGTGGCCGGTGGCGATAAAGTCCGCGCCCAACAGCAGGGCATGATCGAGGAAGGCCTTGAATTTGATTTCCGCATTGCACAGCACATCCGGGTTGGGCGTGCGCCCGGCGGAATATTCCGCGAGGAAATAATTGAACACGCGCGCCTTGTATTCGGCGGCAAAGTTTACTGCCTCGACCTCGATGCCCAGCACCTCGGCCACCGCGAGCACATCGAGAAAATCCTGCCGGGCCGTGCATTGCCCGGTGTTGTCATCATCGTCCCAGTTCTTCATGAACAGGGCCAACACCTCGTAGCCCTGCTCTTTCAACAGCCAGGCGGCGACTGAGGAGTCTACGCCGCCGGAGAGTCCGATCACTACTCTGGGCATGCGCCGTTGTCGGGCAGGGAGGCACTCAATCGAAGTGGCATAGCACATCCAGCGGATAGAACTTGCCCGCCACATAATCTTCCACGCAGCGCAGCACCAAAGGGCTGCGATGGCGCGCCTGAGTGGCGCGGATTTCTTCCAGGCTCAGCCACAGGGGCCGGATGATGCCGGCATCGAGAAGCCGGTCAGGCTCGTGACCGGTCAGCACGCCGGTGAAGGCGAATCGCAGGTAGGTGCAATCCTTGCCCGGCGGTTTCCAGCGGTATATGCCCAGCAGCGCGGCGGGTTCGAAGTGGTAGGCGGTTTCTTCCAGGGCTTCGCGCCTTACCGCTTCGAGCAGGGTTTCGTATTCCTCCCAGTGGCCTGCCGGCTGATTGAGGCGCACGCCTTGCGTGGTCTCCTCTTCCACCAGCAGGAAACGACCCTCCTGCTGCACCAGGGCGGCGACCACCACGTTGGGTTTCCAGATTTCAGCCACGTATCTCCTTCCATTGTCCGGGCAGCAGGCCGGCCAGGGTCCAGTCTCCTATCGCCCAGCGTATCAGCCGCAGGGTGGGCAAACCCACCGCAGCGGTCATGCGCCGCACCTGACGGTTCTTGCCTTCCTCGATGATCAACTCTAGCCAGCTCATGGGGATGGCCTTGCGCACACGGATGGGCGGGTTGCGCGGCCACAAGTCCGGCGGCTCGTCCATGAGTTTGATTTGGGCTGGCAGCGTCGTGAAGTCGCGCAGATTTACGCCATTTCGAAGTGCTGTCAAGGCGGTGTCGTCCGCAATGCCTTCGACTTGGGCCCAGTAGGTCTTGCTCAGTTTGGACGCCGGATCCGCGATGCGGTGCTGAAGCGCGCCGTCATCGGTTAATATGAGCAGACCTTCGCTGTCCCCATCCAGCCGCCCGGCGGCATAGACGCCGGCAACCGGGATGAAATCCTTTAAGCCTTGGTAGCGGCCTTCCGGCTTGAACTGCGAGAGCACGCCAAAGGGCTTGTTGAACAGGATGAGACGGGACACGGCAAGTCTTCAAAACTGAATTTTACTCGACACCATGAGCTATCAATACATCCAGATTCCTTCCCAGGGCCACAAGATCACGGTCAAGGGTGACAACACCTTGAACGTACCGGATTTCCCCATCATTCCATTCATTGAGGGCGACGGCACCGGCGTGGACATCACCCCGGTCATGCGCCGGGTGGTGGATGCGGCGGTGGAAAAGGCCTACGGCGGCAGGAAGAAGATCGCCTGGATGGAAGTCTATGCCGGGGAGAAAGCCACCCGGGTTTACGGCGCCGACACTTGGCTGCCGGACGAAACCGTGGACGCGGTGCGCGACTATGTGATTTCCATCAAGGGCCCCCTGACCACGCCAACTTCGGGCGGCATGCGCTCGCTCAATGTGGCGTTGCGCCAAATGCTGGATCTGTATGTGTGCCTGCGCCCGGTGCGCTATTTCAACGGCGTGCCCAGCCCGGTGAAAGCGCCGGAAAAAGTTGACATGGTGATCTTCCGCGAAAACACCGAGGACATCTATGCGGGCATCGAATGGGAAGCCCATTCCGAAGGCGTGAAGAAGGTGATCGAATTCCTGCAAAATGAAATGGGCGTCAAGAAAATTCGTTTTCCCGCATCGTCCGCCATCGGCATCAAGCCCGTTTCCATCGAAGGCTCCGAGCGCCTGATCCGCCGCGCGATCCAGTACGCCATCGACAACCAGCGCAAGTCCGTTACCCTGGTGCACAAGGGCAACATCATGAAGTTCACCGAAGGGGGCTTCAAGAAATGGGGCTATGAGCTGGCTGCGCGTGAGTTTGGCGCAACGCTCATAGGCGAAGGGCCGTGGATGAAATTGCCGAACGGCATTGTGATCAAGGACGTGATCGCCGACGCCTTCCTGCAGCAGATTCTGCTGCGCCCGGCCGAGTACGATGTGATTGCCACCCTAAACCTGAATGGCGATTATGTCTCCGACGCGCTGGCGGCAGAAGTCGGCGGCATAGGCATCGCGCCCGGCGCCAATCTGTCCGACACCGTGGCCATGTTCGAAGCCACCCATGGCACCGCGCCTAAATATGCGGGCAAGGACTACGTCAACCCCGGCTCCATCATCCTGTCAGCCGAAATGATGCTGCGCTACCTCGGCTGGACCGAAGCGGCCGATCGCATTATCCGCGGCATGGACGGTGCAATTTCTGCCAAGACCGTGACCTATGATTTCGCGCGACTGATGGAAGGCGCCACCGAGATCAAATGCTCAGCCTTTGGCGAAGCCATCATCCGGCATATGTAAGTATGCCTGCTCGCATGCAACAGGAAATTGCAAACGGAATCTGTCGTTGAAACGGCCTCCACGGTGAGGACTATCGCAGATTTCCATGATTCAGAATCGGCGGCAAGGCAGCCAGAATGCGGCGCTGATTTACGGCCACAAGCGGGCATTTGCTGGTTCTGGGAGTTCGTTAATTGGACGTCAGCGGCACGCCAGGCAGCCGACTTGGTGAGAGCGAGCTGATCTCCGGCTGTTCGGCCTCAACGGCCAGTCGCAACGACCTGATATCGGCTTTTTACCGATGGCCTCTTCCGCGTGCATCCATCTGGAGACATCAAGCTGCTGCCCGGCTGTCTTTGTATGGCTACACTATACGTATGGCTTTGCCTTCCCCATGTCCCGGAGAAAACGCATGAACAAGAAGATTCATCTGCTTTGCTCGGCTCTTGCATTGGCTTGGGGAGCCCAGGCGAAGGCCGATGAACTCATGCCTCCCCAAGCTTATCTCTCCCCTGCTCAGCATGCCATTGCGCTACCTGATTTTTCATTGCTGGTCCATCGCCAGGGCCCCTCTGTGGTTAACGTGCGTGTGTTTCGGACCAGGCCCGATGAGATGGCGGAGTCGGGAGAACAACGTCAACAGCAGCTGCGTCAACCTCCCCGAGAAACGGGCATTGGGTCTGGTTTCGTCATTACGCCCAACGGAGTCATCCTGACGAACCGACACGTGGTGGCAGGTGCCGAAAAGATCATGGTCCGGTTTGCCGACAAACGCGAATTGCCTGCCCGGGTGCTCGGTGTGGACACATTGACTGATGTGGCCGTACTCAAGGTGGAGGCCAACAACTTGCCCACTGCCACGCTGGGGGATTCCTCCCGGCTCGAAGTGGGACAGTGGGTCCTGGCCATTGGCGCTCCTCTGGGCCTGGAGCGCACCGCGACCCAAGGCATCATCAGCGCCTTGGGCCGAGCCCTGCCCAACGACAGCTACGTTCCATTCATCCAGACTGATGTGCCCATCAATCCGGGCAATTCGGGCGGCCCGCTGTTTGACTTGGAGGGGCGCGTCGTGGGCATCAACTCCCAAATCGCCAGCAACAGCGGCGGCTATATGGGCCTTTCGTTCGCCATCCCCATCAACACTGCACTGGCCGTCGCCAAACAGATTATCCAAAATGGCCATGCCACGCATGGCTGGCTTGGCGTGAGCGCCCAGGAACTGACTGTGGATCTCGCCCAGGCCTATGGCCTGGAGGCGCCGCGTGGAGCGCTTGTCACGGAAGTCAGGCCAATGGGTCCGGCGGATCGGGCCGGACTGCAACCGGGCGACATCATCCTTGACCTGAATGACATCGCTATTGCGGACAGCGCCGAATTGCCACCCATCATCGGCGCCAGTCAACCTGGCACGGAACTCCTGCTGACAGTTCTGCGTGATGGCCAATTGCTGAAACTCAAGCCGAAGGTAGGTGAACTGGGGCAGGAAGGCACGTCTGGGAAGCGCGCCACGCCCATGACCCGGATCGAACGGCTCAAACTGAAGGTTTCAGATCTGGATGCTGCAACACAGCAGGTGCTGTCCCTGCACGGAGGCGTAATGGTGGAGGACATCGAGGCCGGTCCCGCCG
>JBAWGM010000235.1:0-8316 GCA_049592895.1 Thiobacillaceae bacterium
GGCCAATTGGAATAACCGGGCCTCTGCTCCGCGGAAGCGATAAATCGACTGCTTGGGGTCGCCCACGAGAAAGATGGTCGGCAGCCGGTCGGCCGACTGAGACGAGCGCAGCCACGCCGAGAGAATCTGCCATTGCAGCGGGCTGGTGTCCTGAAACTCGTCCAGCAGAATGTGGCGATAGCGGGCATCGAGCTTGTACTGCAGATAATCGGCCTGTTCGCTGTTGCGCAGCAGGCGGGCGCACTCCCATTCTATGTCGGCAAAATCCAGCAGCGCGCGTTCGTATTTGACTGCCTGGTAGTGGTCGAGGAGGGACTGGCCGCAAAGCAGGCCGTCGGCGTTGAACTGGTAGAGCTTCTGGGCTTTGAGATTTTCCCGGGTGGCGATCAAACGCTCACATATCGCATCATGCAGTTCCAGAAGCCGGGCGGCGTCGCCAACTCCAATGGCGTCATTCAGGGTCTTGCCGGGCTTGGGGCAATCGCGGCGAGGCTCGCCTTTCTGGTTAAGAAAGACCACGCACAACTTATCGAGGAAATGTTCACCGGGCAGATCAAGCGCAGTCTCAATTGCGAGGGCAGCCGCCCGGTAGGATTCGGCTTTGTGGTGGCGCGCCAACAACGCCGAGCATTCCCGGAGTTGAGCACCCAGGGCAGCGTCGGCTTTGAGTGCTTGATTGAGGTCGGTATCGGGGCTGACAGGCAGGCTCAGCCGCAGACCAGCCAGGTGTTCTTGTAGCGCCTCCATCCTGCCTGAAGTCATGGCCTGCCAGGCGAGCCGTTCCGCCACAAACCGTCCCAGCAGCTTGCGCGTATTGAATGCGCCGATTTCCACCAGGAGGCGCGAATAGGCCAGCGCAAGCTCGCCCTCGGGCTGGTGCGCCAGTTGCTCGCCCAGCCGCAACAAGGCTTCCTTTTCCAGTGGACCGGTTTGTTCACTTAACTCGCGGCCCGCCAGGCCCTCCTCGATGGGCGCCCGCTTCAGCACATCCAGAAACCAACTGTGAAAAGTGGTCAGCGTAATGCCTGGCTGGGCCGTCAATAGGTCTTCATAAAGCCTCCGGGCACGCGGCAGGCAGGCGTCCAGTTCGACTTCCGCCACCGCCCGCTCGCGCAAAAAAATCCGCACCCACTCATCATCCCGGGTCGCCAGTTCGCACAGCCAGCTATCAAGTCGGGCTTTCATTTCCAGCGCTGCCTTGCGCGTGAAGGTGATGGCGAGGATTTCTCCCGGAGGCACGCCGTCCAGCAGCAGTCGCAGCACGCGGGAAACCAGGAGCCAGGTCTTGCCGCTGCCCGCGCAGGCTTCCACTACCACGCTGTGGCGGGGATCGAGCGCTTGTTCGGTAAGCTGTCGGGTCTCGGTCATGGACGTTGGCGGAAGCGCTGAGGCGACACCGAAGCGACCAGATCTTGTTCCAGCGGCAAGGGTTCACCAAAGATCATGCTGGCCAGGAGTTCTGCTCCCAGCGCGCTCCATACGATGCCGCGCGAGCCGAGCCCGGTGCAGGCATAGAGCCCCGGCTCAAGGGCGCCGACGATGGGCAGGCGGTCCGGGGTGGTGGCACGGAACGCAACGCGGCCTTGCAGTCTGTCGGCGGAAAAATTCTTCTCCCAGCCCGGCAGCAGTCCTGCCAGCCGTTGCAGATTGCCAGCGTGGGCCAGTGCGTGCGGTTCAGTGCTGATATCGTTCAGGTCGTAGCTGGCACCCAGCACATGGATGCCGTCCACTGCCGGGGTTACGTAGCCTTCGCGCGCAATCACCTGCTGAATGGGGGGCAGGCAGCCTGCGGGCAGATAGCTCAACTGGCCACGCACTGCCTGCAGCTGCAGGCCGGGTGCAAAGCCGGTCGCCTGGTCGGCATTGGCCAGGATCACGGTTTGATATTCGGGAGTCTCCGGGCGATTTTGCAGTGTCAACCGCCATCCGGATGGGCAGGGTTCAAGGGCCGTGATCGCTGTTGGAAAACGCGTGTCAATGCGGGTCGCTTGACTCGCGATTTGTGCCGCACACAGGGAAGGCGGCGAGATCCAGCCCCCCAGGCTCACCCGATAGCCGCCCAGTCTGTTCCCGGTGAGGCGTTCGATCTCTTCAGGCTCGAGCGTCTGAATATATTCCGCCGGATAGTCAGCCAGAATTTCGTTCCACTTGTGGGCTTCGGCATGATCGCGGGCGATCTGAACCACGCCGCAGGAAATCCAGCGCGGGTTGTGGCCGGCTGCCGCGAGCCGGTCCCAGTGATGCATGCCATAACAGAACGCCGCGCGGGAAAAACGCGAGGCGTGATTGTCTTCGCGGGAGAACAGGGGCCGGAATACGCCAATCGGGTTGCCAGACGCCTGCTGGGCAGGCGCCGGCCTTGCATCGAACAGGCTGACGTGCAGGCTTCGTTCGGCCAGGCGCTGCGCCAGACTGGTGCCCGCCAGGCCCGCCCCGATGATGGCAACGGATGCGGGCGGCCGGCCGGGGGCGGGGCCAGCACCCCCCCACACTCCCACCAGCATCTCCCGCTTGGCGCCAAAGCCCGGGCGTTTCTCCACCCGGAATCCAGCCGCCTCAAGGTTCCTGCGAACTTCAGCCGCCACGCTCCAGGTGGCCACGCGCGCGCCGGGTGCGGCCTTGCGGGCCAAAATGTGCATGACTTCGGGGCTCCACATGGCCGGATTGCGGGCAGGCGAGAAGCCATCCAGATACAGGGCATCCGCCTGCAGCACCAACTGATCGAGCTCCTGCACCTCGCCGAATAACAAAGTCAGGGTCAGGCCGCCTTCCTCGAAATGCAGACGCTGGCAGCCCGGCAAGAGGAGAGGCCAGGCGGCAACGAGTTCCCCGCTCAGCATTGCCAATTCGCGGTAAGGCGCGAGCATGCGGGCAAGATCCGCAACCCGCAGCGGGTGCTTTTCGACCGAAACGAAATGCAGGCGGCGAGGGCGCCTGGGCGCGCTGCGCCACACCTGCCACGTGGCGAGAAAATTCAGCCCAAGGCCAAAGCCGGTCTCCAGAACAGTGAAGCCGTCCCGCCCGCGCCAGCGATCCGTCAGGCTGGTGCCGGCGATAAACACCTGGCGCGCCTGCTCAATGCCGCCGTGGACACTGTGGTAAACATCGCCATAGCTCGACGCAAACGGAGTGCCTTCACGCAGTTCCGGCTCGGCAGGCGTCAGCGGAAACCTAGCCACGATCAGGCCAGTAATCCCGGCGGCACAGGCCGCGCATTTCGCAGTGGGTGCAGACTTGGTCGATGCCTTGGGCCGGCAAGCCCGCACCCAGAGTCAGCCCGGCGAAAATTGTCGTCAGCCGGCGGCCTTCCTGCGCCGCATCGGTACCCGCCGGGGCCAGCCATTTGGGCGGGCTGTCTTCGAGCGAGACAAATGCGCTTTCGGCGACGCCATCGCCAAGGAGCAGGGCATAGGCCGTCAGTTGCACGTCCTCACCCCGGGCCTGAAGTTTGTCCCGCAGGCCCTGCGGCGATCCGGTCTTGTAATCCAGCACCGCCACTTCATCCACCCGGTGGTCGATGCGATCCAGCCGACCATAGAGTGTGATCGAGCCACCGTCAGGCAAGGCAAATGCCCGTTCCCGTTTCTGTTCGCCTTCCTGCCAGCGCCAGCCTTCAAGCTCTCGCCGCTTCTGCCACCGGATATAGGGTTCGATGCGAACTTCCCAGCGCAACCGCCACGCCTGGCTGAACCAGTCCTGGGCAATGGGCGCGGCGAAGGCTCGGCGCGTTTCCTCCAACAGGTCGGCAACCAGGGTTTCGTCCGCTGTGTTGCTCAGCAAGGGATGGCGGCGGTGGAAGCGGTAGAGGATGGCATGCACCAGGCTGCCGTAATCAGACTTGTCCACCTCAGCACTGATTTCATCCTCTTCGTTCAGTTTCAGCACGTGGCGGGCGAAATACTGATAAGGGCAGGCCACTAGGCTGTTGTACGCGGACACGCTCAGCCGCGCCGGCAATGCGCGGGGCCGCGGCGCGGGAACCGGGGTGCCGGGGCCGGGCGTCCTGGCCTCTGCGAGCTCGTCGAGCCATTGGCGCAGTGCGGAGTCGTCCAGGCCCTGCCCCCAGGCCTGCTGATGGAGGGCGTCGAGCCGTTCAAACCAGGGGCTCACGGCGACTTCCTCGCCCGCCTCGCGTGCGCGCCAGAGCACCAAGGTGTCGGGGCAGGTCGCCAGCAGCGCAAACAGGTCAGCCTGGACGTCACGCACGTTGTCGGCCTGGCCGGGCAATCCCAGTTCTGTGCGTACCCGCTGGTTGAAAAATCCCGGGGCTGGCGCACCCGGCAGGCGGTCGGCTTCAGCGCCGAGGAGGATCACCCCGTCGAAAGGACGCAGACGCGCGGCGGCCAGGTGAGTGAAAGCCACCGGGCTGTCGATGCGGCTTTCCACAAAAGTGGCGAATTCCAGTTCCCCAGCCAGCCAGCGGCGGAATTCAGCCTGGCTGAAGCGGACGGGGTCGGTCTTCAGTTCCTGCGCGCGCAAATTAAGCAGGGCGAACAACTGGGCACCGACGGCGTCCTCGGCCAGCTCAGTATTCAAGGCCGAGAGGCTTTGCAGCAGGTCCGCCAGCCATTGAGCCACGGGACGGTCGCGGCCATTCAGGGGCTGGGCCGCCACGATCAGATGTTCCAGCGCCGCGCGCGCCTGAATCACCGTCTGGCCCTGATGTTCGGCCTGATTGAGGCGCTGGGCAAGCTCCGCGCGGCCGCGGGCTGGACCATGCGCGATCAGGGCTCTTTCCATCTGCTGGCAAGCCTGCATGCGTAGCGGGGATTGGCCGGTTAGCACCAGCGGAGATTTGAGCAGGGCGAGGACCGTCTCAAAGCGGAAATCCTGGGTCACTGTTTGCACCCAGGTCATCAGCATGCTGGCCGCGGCCGTGGTGGAGAGTTGCCAGCCGGTTTCGTCCCGCGCCAGGACGTCGTGGCGCTCGAGCAGTGCACGGACACGTCTTGCCGCGAGCCTGTCCTGGGCGATAAGGCCAATGGCAGAGCGGCCCTGGGCGAGCCACAGGCGGATTTGCAGGACGGCAGCTTCGGCTTCTTCCTCCAGATGACGCGCGCCGATTAACCGCACCCGTGAAGCCAGCGGACTTCCCCGTTGGGCCCGGGCCAAAGCCCGCGCGCGCTCAAGCAGCGGTGGCGTTTCGCAGGATTCCGGCCAAGCTGCGCGCAGCGCATGAACCACGGGACTGGTGGGGTCGGTTTCCGCAAGCTCAATCAGCAGATGACGATCAGCCAGCCGTTTTAGGGCATCGCGCTCCATGCGTGCCAGCCGGGACAGTCCCAGGGTGAACACCGGTCCAGCAGCGTGGGCCGCCTGCCAGGCCAGGCCCCGTGCATGACGTGTGGCCTGGTCGTGGCCCCCACTCTTGGCCAGGGCGAACCAGAGTTCGTGGATCAGCCTGGCCTCGAACTGCATGGGCTGCGTCACGCCGGCGCGGTAGGCCCTGGCCAACTCGGTAGTAAAGGCCGGCAGGTCTTCTGGCAGGTCCACCCGATTGAGGGTCAGTTCATCGAACAGGGCCAACAGTTGACGGGTCAAGGGCCACAGGTCGGCTTCGTCGAACCAGCCCCGGTCTTTCAGGGCTTGATAGACCAGGTTTTGCCGCTGGCAGTGCGGGATAACGCCGGTTTCCAGCGGCGCGGCATCAGCCCAGTCCGCAAGAGTGGCAAATCGCGGCGGGATCAGGACCGCCAGGCGGGATCGGCGGGCGAGGGCGGCGGCCAGCGGGCCGGCGGCGTGAAGGTGAGGAAGGAGGACAGTGGCAACCGAGAGGTCAGGCAGGCTCTCACCCAGTTCCTCCAGAATACGCCGGGCGGCGCGCTCGAACACAAAGCTTATTCGGCTCGCTCAGCGCTCCAGCAAAGGGCGCTTGTCCTTGACGGTGGCCCACTCATCGGCATCCGGTGGCGGCGCCTTGCGTTCGATGATGGGCTTCCACAGTTTGGCGAGTTCCGCGTTGAGGCCGATGAAGTCGCGCTGGTCTTTGGGCACGTCATCTTCGGCAAATATGGCCTCCACCGGACATTCCGGAACACATAGCGTGCAGTCTATGCATTCATCCGGGTCGATGACCAGGAAATTGGGCCCTTCCCGGAAGCAGTCCACGGGACATACATCCACGCAATCGGTGTATTTGCACTTGATGCAGGTTTCGGTGACGACGTAGGTCATGGCGGGTCTCGCAGGCTGAACACCTGCCAATTTTACTCCAGCTCGAAGTGGGATTTGACGGCGGCGCGTAAACGCCTAGGCTTAAGGCAGGACGCACTCAGTCACTGCGAAAGGAAAGATTATGAGCATTACGTGGATATTGGTTGCCAACGCCGCCCAAGCCAAGCTCTATACCAATCAAGGGCCGAATAAAGGGGTGGAGCTGGTAAGCGAGTATGCCCATCCGGAAAGCCGCGAAAAAGGCAGTGAACTGGTGAGCGACCGCCCCGGCCACAACCAGGGTCACGGCAACGGTCGGGGGGCCTATGTTCCGCAGACCAGCCCCAAACAGAATGCGGCCGAACACTTTGCCCGGCACCTGGCGGGCATGCTCGACGAGGGCCGCTCGCATGCGCGCTATGAGCGCCTGATTCTGACCGCCTCCTCACCATTCATCGGGCTGCTGAAGCAGCATTTGCCGGCAGGGGTGAGCAAGCTGATTACTGCCTGCGTCGACCGGGACTACACCAGCGTAAATGAACGCGAATTGCCCGGCTTGCTCGCCCACTGCGTGGTGCTCTGACTCTTGTTATTAACGGGGAACGCCCCCAAGTACCAATAAGTTTCTGATCAAGTCTTTTTCATGTCTAGCCCATCCATCCGACAGCCGGCGGTAGCCGGCCTGTTCTATGCAGAAGATCCACAGCACCTGGCGCTCGATGTGGCTGGACTGCTTGAGGCTGCGCCCACCACGGAACTCAAGGCCAAGGCCTTGGTGGTGCCTCACGCGGGCTACATCTACTCGGGTCCGGTGGCGGCGTCGGCCTATCGCCTGTTGCAAAGGCAGGCCGGTTCTATTCGCCGGGTGGTCCTGTTGGGGCCCACGCATCGGATGGCTGTGCATGGTCTTGCCGTTCCTACCGTCGCAACTTTTTCCACCCCCCTGGGCGGGGTGCCGCTTGATCGCGCGGCCATTGCTCAGATCAGCGTCCTGCGTCAGGTTGTGCAAACCGATGGGCCGCACGCGATGGAGCATGCGCTGGAAGTACAACTGCCCTTCCTGCAGACCGTGCTGGGCGAGTTTCAACTGGTTCCCCTGGCGGTGGGGGATACCTCGCCTGACGAAGTAGCCGAGGTACTCGAGCTGATCTGGGGCGGCGAGGAAACCGTGATACTGGTGAGCACCGATCTGTCCCATTATCACTCCTACAGCGAGGCCAGGCGGATTGACCGCGTGACCGTTGACGACATTCTCGCCTTCAGGGAGCCGCTCGACCATGAACAGGCATGTGGGGCAACACCGCTGAATGGACTGCTGCGAGTGGCGCGGCGCAAGGGGCTCAAGCCGCATCTGCTGGACTTGCGCAATTCCGGCGACACCGCAGGCGACAAGGATCGGGTGGTAGGTTATGCCGCGATTGCATTCAGCCCGGAGGCCAGCCGTGTTCATTGAACGGAGCGAATGGATGACAGGCGCCGTGCTGCTGCAGGCGGCGCGCGCGGAGATTGCGCAGGCTCTCGGCCTTGAGGCTGAAATCACTTTCCCGCAGGACGCTGCCTGGCTGTTTGCCCCGGGCGCCAGCTTCGTGACGCTGACGAAGGCGGGCGAGTTGCGCGGCTGCATCGGCACCCTCGATGCCCATCGACCTCTGATCGAAGACGTACGCAAGAATGCGCGCGCTGCGGCGTTTGACGATCCGCGCTTTGCCCCCTTGCCGCGGGAAGAATTCGACGCCGTCAACGTGGAAGTCTCGCTGCTTTCCGCACCTGCACCGCTGGCAGCAAGAACCGAGGCCGAAGCCCTGGCGCGCTTGCGCCCGCATATAGACGGAGTGGTGCTCGAATATGGCAGGTATCGCGCCACCTTCCTGCCGCAGGTGTGGGAACACTTGCCCGCGCCGCGTCAGTTCCTGCAACAGCTAAAGCGCAAGGCTGGCTTGCCGGCCGACTTTTGGGCCGATAACCTGCTCTTGTCCCGTTATGCCGTGCAAAAGTGGAAAGAGCCAGAGCAAGGTTAATTCAGCGCAGCTAGATTCATAGGTTCAAAGACATCATGTTTCCTGGCGAAGACACATTCCAACCCCCGGTCGCCGAATCGGCATACCCGGGCCGCTGGTGGCACAAGCTCGATGATGGCCGCATACAGTGCGATCTGTGTCCGCG
>JBAWGM010000236.1:0-14146 GCA_049592895.1 Thiobacillaceae bacterium
GCTACCTCGCTCACCGCGTGGCGGTGATGAAGGACGGCAAAATTGTGGAAGAGGGGGACACCGGGCAGATACTCACCCGGCCTCAGCAGGACTACACCAAAACCCTGCTCGCGGCGGCGTTGTGAGGTCTCCTTCGCACACGCTCCCTCGCCCCGCTCGCGGGGAGGGTTGGGGTGAGGGGTGTAAAACTAGTCGCATATGCTCCCTCGCCCCGCTCGCGGGGAGAGGGTCGGGGTGAGGGGCGCAAGAAACTGCGCAGAAACTCCTGCATGGCGCTCCGGAAACCCTGAGCCAGCAGATCGAACAACTCAAAGTTGCAGAGTAAGGCAAGGCTTGCCGTGTTTCGTTTCGGGCGTTGTTAAGCGATGATTGAATTTCTGAGATAGGACAAGGACTGGCCCATCTGCCGAGCCACGCTCGCCTGTCAGGCGGAAGTTCTGCTGACGGGCGACATGCGCGACTTCGGGTTTCTGATGAATGCCCGAAAGAAGGCAGGGGGGCCTTTTGGTCCAGACCGCCGCCGATTTTCCGAAAGCCCCAAGACATCCGCTGCAAACTTAAACCGAAGTTTGAACCGCCAACGCGGCGGTAAGCGAATGTTTATGCCAGTTTCGGCGTTTTTTTCGCCCCGATATGTTCCCATGTAATATGCGATAGTGTCCTTTATTAAAGCGAGTGATATCCTATGATGTAATCCATGTATATCGAGACCGTTCCGAACCGCAACTCGCCGCCCGCGATTCTTCTGCGTGAGGGCTATCGCGAAGGGGGCAAGATCGTCAAGCGCACCATCGCCAACCTATCGCACTGGGACCCTCAACTCATTGAGCATTTTCGTATCCTCTTGAAGGGAGGCGTCGCCGTCGAGCCATCCCAGGCGGTCATAACGCTTGAGCGTTCCTTGCCACATGGCCACGTTGCTGCGGTTCTCGGTACGGCCCGCCACTGCGGTATTGAGAAACTGATCAGTGCTGCCCCCGCGCCGCTGCGGCCGATCGTCCTGGCGTTGATCACGGCACGGGTGCTGGAGCCTGGTTCGAAGCTGGCCACCTGGCGCATGCTGCAACCGCAATGTGCGACGCATTCCCTATCTCACGTGCTGGGCCTGGGCGAGATCGAAGTGGATCAGCTCTACGCCGCTCTGGATTGGCTGGGCGAGTCGCAGCCGCGCATCGAGACCGCCCTGGCCAAGAAGCATCTGGCCAACGGCGTCCTGGTGCTCTATGACCTGAGTTCGACGTGGGTCACCGGGCGCCACTGCGCCCTGGCCAAATACGGTTACTCGCGCGATAGTCGCGGTGATTGCCCGCAGATCGTCTTTGGTTTGCTCTGCAGCGCCGCGGGTTGCCCGGTGGCCGTCGAAGTCTTTGAGGGCAACACCGCGGACCCGGCCACGGTCGGGGCGCAGATCGAGAAGCTGAAGAAGCGCTTCGGGCTCTCGCATGTGGTTTGGGTCGGCGACCGGGGAATGATCACCTCGGCGCGTATCGAGGAGGTGCTGCGCCCGGCCGGCATGGGTTGGATCACGGCATTGCGTTCGCCGCAGATCGCTGAACTCATCGAGGAGCGTGGCCCCTGGCAGCTCTCGCTATTCGACGAACGGGGCTTGATCGAAGTGGCCAGCGATCGCTATCCGGGCGAGCGGCTGGTGGTCTGCCGCAATCCGGCATTGGCTGCCGAGCGCTCGCGCAAGCGGGACGAACTTCTGGCGCTGACTGAAGTGGATTTCGCCGCGATCGCTCAGGCCGCGACGCGTAGTCGCAACCCCCTGCGCGGTCAGGACAAGATCGCGCTGCGGGTCGGACGCTTAATGGACCACCGGCATATGGCCAAGCACTTCGATCTGACCATCACCGACACCTCCTTCACCTTCACCCGCAAGCAAGCCCAGATTGACGCCGAAGCGGCCCTCGATGGCTTGTACGTGATCCGTACCAACGTCCCCAGCGAGCAACTCTCCGATGGCGAAACGGTGTCCGCCTACAAGAGCCTGGCCCAGGTCGAGCGTGCCTTCCGTTCCATGAAAACGGTCGATCTTCACGTCCGCCCGATCTACCACTGGAACGAAGCCCGGGTGCGCGCTCACGTGTTTCTTTGCATGCTCGCCTACTACGTCGAATGGCATCTGCGCGATGCGTTGAAACCCATGCTCCATGACGACGAAGAACTCGAGAGTCAACGCGACAGCCGCCTCAATCCGGTGCTGCCGACGCAACGTTCAGAGCGCGCCAAAGCCAAGGCCGCGACCCATCGTACCGACGATGGCCTGCCGGTTCACAGCTTGCACACACTCCTGCAGGATCTCGCCACCTTGACCTACAACATCACCTCGACCCCCATCAATCCCAAGGCCAAGATCATCGTCACTACCCGCCCCACACCGATACAAGCCAAAGCCTTCGCTTTGCTCGGTATCGATCCCGGCTGTTCCCAGTAACCGCTTCACACAAGTCGCATATCTTCGGCAATATCAAGGAACTCACTCGTTCATTGCGGCAAACTTCGGTCTAACAGTCACGCGATGCTCATTCATTCGCCTGTCCCTGCCGCGGACCCGGCGCTGCGGAGACGCCTTCAGGGCGCAGATGCGCCAGGCGGAGGCGGTGGGGGATTGCCCGTCGGGGGTGGCGGAATGTCGCGGGGCGGCGGTGGCGGTGGATAGGCCGCCGCGCGCGATTGCCGGTAGCTGCGCCCCGAAACGGGAACCTGGTGGCCCTTGGCGTACATGCACTGGACGT
Organism: Thiobacillaceae bacterium; assembly: GCA_049592895.1. Classification (GTDB taxonomy): domain Bacteria; phylum Pseudomonadota; class Gammaproteobacteria; order Burkholderiales; family Thiobacillaceae; genus DASQBT01. The sequence goes on from JBAWGM010000236.1 coordinate 2,739, forward strand.
AGCTCACGTCATAACGGCGCTGCACACCGTAGCCGGAGTATTCTGCGGATTCGGTGCCGGCCAGGCCGCCGACCAGGAGTCCTGTGCCCGCGCCCACGGCCGCGCCTTCGTGTCCGCCTATGGCAGCGCCCGCGGCAGCGCCCACCACCGTGCCGACCACGGCGCTCGCCACCCCGCTATTCTGGGCGGCTTGGTTGGCTGTCACGCCGCCGACGCTTTCCAGCGCATAGGATTTGCATTCCCTTTCATCGGCGCGAAACTGATCAAAGCTCTTGCCGGTGCCGGGCAACACCATCACGCTGGGGCCGCTCGGCATCGTTGTGCAGGCTGCGATCAGCAAGGGCAGGGCGAGCGCCGAAACTTTCATGGCCAGTCGCATATTTATCTCTCCTCACCAGGCGCGGGTGGCGGCTGCGGCGCGACTGCCTGCCAGCCTCCCGGGCATTCCTTCACATAGGGGTAGTAGCCCTGCGGATCGGCACAGTAGTACCACGAAGCGGACGCCTGGGGCGCTGGCGGCGCCACGTCTTGACGTTCGACGTATACCGGCGGTGCGGCCGGAACCGGCATCACTGCAGGCGGATAGTAATAGGGAGCCGGGTAATAGGGAGGGTAATAATAAGGCCTGGGGTACCAGGGGCCGCCGAACAAGAAAGGGTCGATGACAATTCCGACGCCTACGTGCCCATGCCCGCCATGCCCACGATCTGCCATGGCCAAGCCACTCGTGCCTGCCAGAAACATCCCCAACAATACAGCAGCGCACCAGCCAAGTTTGTTCATAAGGGCCTCCTTGATGTTTGGATTCTCAGCCATCGTGACGGCAGGATTCACTTCTTGAACGGCTGCCATCTAGACGGGGCGGATACGACGTTCACTTTCGACGGATATGACTTCTGCATAGCAGATAAGTTTCCCTCTTACGCAGATAATACCGGGGTTGGGCGCTTACCCATCAACCAATACGCAGGTGCATCAGGAAATTGCTGAGAAGTTGGGGTGGCTGATGGGGGATTGCTCGGAACGGGATTGCCTCTCCCTTGCTCATCCCTCGCTGCGCTCGGGGACCGCCTGATGGCGTCCGTCGCAAGCAATGCTTGCACCGCGAACCCAGGGTGGGTCCTCGCCCATCAGCCGCTGGGCACGCACCTGAGTGAATTGAAAATGGGTTGGGGTGGCTGATGGGACTCGAACCCACGACAACAGGAATCACAATCCTGGACTCTACCAACTGAGCTACAGCCACCACCGGGCGCCGTTGCGGATGCAGCAGCGATTGACTGGCCTGCCCGACAGGAGTCGAACCTGTGACCCTCGGCTTAGAAGGCCGATGCTCTATCCAACTGAGCTACGGGCAGATACAACCTGCGGGCGATCGAGGTGCGACCAAATCCGGTAAATCTGGTCGGGGTGGAGGGATTCGAACCCCCGACATCTTGCTCCCAAAGCAAGCGCGCTACCGGACTGCGCTACACCCCGAAAGACCGCGAATTATGCCTGATAAGTTTAGGCCAGGTCAATTTGGCTTGGGTTAGAATCATAGGCTTTCCGGCCCTCTATTCCTGCCATGTCCGCCCAGTTGCTCGACGGTAAAACCATGTCCGACGCGCTTATCGCCGCGGTGGCGGACAAGGTTGCGGAAAGGCAGGTGCAGGGGCTGCGGCCGCCCGGGCTGGCGGTGATTCTGGTGGGCGAGGACCCGGCTTCGTCCATCTACGTGCGCAACAAACGCAACGCCTGCCTGCGGGCGGGCGTACATTCCGTTTCCCACGACCTGCCTGCATCCACCACCCAAGCGGAGTTGCTGGCCTTGATCGACGCTTTGAACAGCGACCCTGCGATTGACGGCATCCTGGTGCAAATGCCGCTGCCGCGCCAGATCGATGCGGAGATCGTGATTGAACGCATCCGGCCGGATAAGGATGTGGACGGCTTTCATCCTTACAATATCGGCCGCCTGGCGGTCCGCATGCCGACTCTGCGGCCATGCACGCCGCGCGGCGTGATGACGCTGCTCAGGGCTACCGGGGAAGAACTCAAGGGCAAGCAGGCGCTAGTGGTGGGGGCGTCCAACCACGTGGGTCGGCCGATGGGACTCGAACTGTTGCTGGCGGGCTGCACGGTGACCACCTGTCACCGTTTCACACGCGACCTGAAGGCGGAGGTGGAACGGGCGGACATCGTGGTGGTGGCAGTAGGCAAACCCGGCCTGGTGAAAGGCGAGTGGGTCAAACCCGGCGCCACGGTGATCGACGTGGGCATTAATCGGCTGGCGGATGGGCGGCTGTGCGGCGATGTGGAGTTCGAGGTCGCGGCCAGGCGCGCCAGCTGGATCACGCCGGTGCCGGGCGGCGTCGGGCCGATGACGGTTGCAACTTTACTGGAAAACACGCTTGAGGCGGCGCTGCTGCACGGCTGATACTCCCGATGCTTTGAACCCCCGACCCTTCGGGCCACCCTCTCCCCCTCGGAGGGGGAGAGGGCAGGGTGAGGGGCTTCAAGAACGATGCAGCTTCCATAGACTCTCCACGCTGACGTAGCCTTCCTGTCCTTGCCACAGACCTGAGAGTCCCCGGGCCGGCGCGTCCGGTTCGCCCAGATCGGTCAGTACCGCGCTTGCGCCGGCAAAATCTTGGCCAGCCGTATAGTCGTTGATGGTGACCAGGGTTTTGAGACCCGCGCTTACACTGGAGCGGAGGCCGTTTTCCGAGTCTTCGAATGCCAGGCAGCTCTTCGCCTCAAGCTTCAATTCTTTCAGCGCCCAAAGGTATATGTCCGGCGCCGGCTTCTTGGCCGGCACGATATCGCCGGCCGCAATCACTTCGAACCAGGACATTGCATTGGGCGCCAGGCTGTGTTCCACCAATGCGCTGACATTGTCAGGGGTGGTGGTGGTGACGATGGCCAGACGCAGGCGCGCTTCCCTGGCTTCCCTTAGCAGGCGTGTCACCCCGGGGCGCATGGGCAGATGGCCGTCGGCCAGCAACTCGGCGTAACAGCGGGTTTTGGCCTTGTGCAGTGCGGCAATGAAGTAATCAAGATCTGTCGGTCGCTTGAAATCGCGCTGGTAGGCCTCAATATAATGCTTAATCCTCTCCTTGCCGCCCGTTATTGCCAGCAGCTTGCCGTAGAGCGGGACATTCCACTCCCAGTCCAGGCCAAACTCGCGAAACGCAGCATTGAAGGCCAGCCGGTGGCCGTCGCGTTCCGTGTCGGCAAGGGTGCCGTCCACATCGAATAGCAGGGCCTGCAAGGACATGGGATCAAATCAAGTTTCAAACGGTGGAATGGTTGCGAAAAATGGGGGAAACCGGTAACTTCTCTTCTTTTGTGTGTGCCTAGCCAAGAGCGGTGATAACTATGGCGACTGAAATCCTTAAGCGCTTCGATCCTTACAAACCCAAAAAGGGCGAAGCGTACATGAATGAAAAGCAGCAGGCGCATTTTCGCAAACTCCTGTTGGCGTGGAAAGGGGAATTGTCCCAGGATATCGATACCACCATACACTCCATGCAGGACGAGGCGACAGTCTTTGCCGACCCCAACGATCGTGCCACCCAGGAATCGGACATGGCCCTGGAGTTGCGCAACCGGGATCGCGAACGCAAGCTGATCAAGAAGATCGAAGAAACCATGGACAAGATTGACTCAGGCGATTACGGATATTGCGAATCCTGCGGCGTGGAAATCGGCCTTGAGCGCCTGCAGGCCAGGCCGACTGCCAGTCTGTGCATAGACTGCAAGACCCTGGAGGAAATTCGCGAGAAACAGATGGGCAAGTAATTGCCCGGCGCTTCGCGCCAAACGCAAGTGCTCGGTTCAGGCTCGGGTAACGATCCATGGGCGCAAACTGGCCGGGCAGGGATTCAAACCAGGGCAGCGGTCAAAGTCTGTTTAGCTCGCCGTGAATGGACAATTTCAGAAGGGACGATATGCCGGCAGAAAGCGAATTCCTGGCGAAGTACCAGGGACTTCTGTACAACATTTTGTCCTGGGACCAACTGACGGCGTTCTGGAACAAGCTCGATCGACGGGCTGGCTGGTACCTGTATCCGGTGGGTCATCATTTGCCGGATTCCTCGGCTGGCCCTGAAGAAGTTGATCGCTTTGTCCGGCATCTGGACGAGCTTCTGCACAAGGAACACGAAGAAGATTATTGCGGCATCGTCTATGCCGACGATCTGGAGAAACCCAGCTTCATCAAGATTTACGATCCGCATAACCTGGGGGCCGCCTGCGGTTCCAGTGGACGCCAAATCTTTCCGGGCTGGATCATGAGCGTGCAGCCGCCGGTGGAACTGACTCCGGAAGTCACGCCCAACAACCGCAAGCGCTGGTGGAATTCGCTGTTTGCCTGACTGGCGGACGGGAACGCCGCCCAAATAGAAAAAGCCCTGCCTAGGCAGGGCGTTTTTGCTGTTGATGCAGGATTACTGGGCAGCAGGCGCAGCAGCGTCATCCTTTTTCATGTCGTCCTTCTTTGTAGCTTTCTTGGCGGTCTTCTTGTGCATGGTCTTCTTGTGCATGGCCTTCTTATGATGCACGGCTTTCTTGGGGGCGGCGGCGGGCTTCTCAGCGGCGGCGGCAGGGGCGGCATCAGGAGCGTCGGCAGCCATCACGGAACCGGCGAAAGCGGAAAAAATCAGGGCGGCGATCAGTTTGTTCATGTATATCTCCAATTGATTGGGGTTCGAAAAGGCAAGGGATTTTGCACTTTCAGGCTGGCATCTTACGGACCGAGGCTTACACAGGCCTTACAGTTTTGTCGACCGTGTTATGGCTGAAGATGCCAGCCTGGCGTGCCTTAGGCGACATGTTTGTGGTGAGTTCTCTTGCCCGCCCTGTGTTGATGAGCCGTTAAATGGTGGTGGGCTTTGGCGGCTGTCTTGGGCGCAGCCGCGGATTTTTCCATGCCGGTTGCGGGACTGGTCTTGGGGGCATCGAAAGCCATCGCTGATCCGGCGACGAGGGCGGCGGCAAGGACAAGGATAAGTTTGTTCATGATGTGCTCCTGTAAGCGCTGAGGGATTGGGCTGACGCCTGTGCGTGACCCTGGATTCATTGTCGAAGAGGACGCTTACGCAGGGCTGACGATCCCTTACGGCCCGCTTACGGCATCATGGAACAGCCGCTAGAATGGCCACATGCGCATACTGCTGGTTGAAGATGATCCGGCCCTGGCATTGAGCCTGAATCAGGGACTCAGGCAAATGGGTTTTGCCGTGGATCTCTCCCAGGACGGGGGAGAAGCGGACGCCATCCTGTCGGTGCGGAAATTCGATGCAGTCGTGCTGGACCTGGGCCTGCCGGGCCTGTCCGGCATGGAAGTGCTGACGCGGCTGCGCAAACGCGGCGCCACTTTGCCGGTGCTTATTCTGACTGCCCGGGATGAGATGGCGGACAAGGTTGCCGGCCTCAATGCCGGCGCCGATGATTACCTGCTCAAGCCGTTTGATTTCCAGGAACTGGAAGCTCGCCTCAATGCCCTGCTGCGCCGCACCCAGGCGGAGCGATCCGGCTGGCTTGAAGCCGGCCGGCTGAGGCTGGACAGATCGGCCAGGCAGGCTTTTCTCGATTTGGAACCCTTGTCGCTGTCGGCGCGGGAAGTGGGCGTTCTGGAACTGTTGATGAGCCGGCTCGGGCGGGTGGTCAGCAAGGAGCAACTTGCCGAGCATTTGTCCCGGGACGAGGAAATCGGCGAAAACGCGGTGGAGGTCTATGTCCACCGCCTGCGCAAGAAGTTGGAGGCCGTCGGCATCGAAATACGCACGCTGCGCGGCCTGGGCTATCTGCTGGAAAAGACCCTGCCGTGAAGGGTGGCGCCACGCGCTACAGCCTGCGTCGTCTGCTGTTGTCAAGGCTGCTGGTGTTTCTCCTGCCCTTCGTGGTCCTCACGCTGGTCGGCGCCTTTTTCGCCACCGACCATTACATCAACGAGGCCTTCGATCGTTCTCTCGCCCGACGCGTCTACGCGCTGGCTGACCAGGTGGAAGTGAGGGACGGCAGGGTGGATATGGACCTGCCCCAGTCGGCACACGACATTCTGGAGTTTGATTCCACCGACGTACTTTACTACCGGGTTATTGGACCCAACGGGGAGCCGCTGGCAGGGACGGATGACTTGCCTCTTCCAGCAGAGCGTCTGACAAATCCTTCGAAAAAGGCGAGTTTCTACGATACGGAGGTGGAAGGAGAAGAGGTTCGGGTGGCGGCGTACTTATTGTCTCTGAACGGTACGAGCGCCAACGGCAATGTATTGGTTCTGGCAGGAGAAACCACGGGCAAACGCAGCGTCCTTGCCGAAGAAGTGATTGGCGCCATGTTGCTGCCCATGTTCATCGTGATCGGCTTGATGGCTTATGGCGTCAGTCTGGGCGTGGATATGAGTCTCAAGCCCGTTCAGGCCTTGCGTAAGGCGATTAGTGAACGCAGCCCGCAGGAACTGAGGCCGATTCAAATGGCCGCCATCCCGCAAGAAATTGAACCGCTCCTGACCGAAATGAACCGGTTGATGACAGACGTCGGCGCACTGCACGATTCCAGCCGGCATTTTCTGGCTGACGCCGCGCATCAACTGCGCACCCCACTGGCCGCCTCCAAGGCCCAGACCGAGCTTGCCCTGCGTGGCGCACATGATGAGTCCACGCGTGCCAGCCTCAAGGGCTTGCTATCCACGCTGGACAGACAAAGCCACCTGATCGGCCAGTTGCTGGCACTTTCGCGCGCAGAAAGCGCAGTCAAGGCGGTGGAATTCAAGCCGCTTGATCTGGTGCAACTGGCGCGCGAAGTCGCTGCTGAATGGGTGCCGCGTGCGCTTGAACAAGGCATAGATCTGGCGTTTGACGCCGCCAGCGACAAGGTTTGGGTGCACGGGGATCGCAACAGTCTTACGGAGGCGCTGTCCAATTTGCTCGATAACGCCCTGCGCTACTGCAGACCGGGAGACGCGGTCACGGTGGCGGTGGGGCGGGATGACAAAGAGGCCCGCCTGAGCGTGGCGGATACCGGTCCTGGGGTGCGCGAAAGCGACCTGGACAAGCTGTTCAATCGTTTCTACCGGGTGCCCGGCGCGCAAGTCGAAGGCTGCGGACTGGGGCTGGCCATCGTCAGACAGATTGCCCAGACTCACGGCGGTGAAGCACAGGCGCGAGCTGGCAGGGATGGACGCGGACTGCAAGTATCCCTGCGCCTGCCGCTGACGAAGACATAAAAAAACCGCGCATAAGCGCGGTCTTGTCTCCCTCGCCCCCTGGAAGGGGGAGAGGGGTGTGCATTTTGTGCTGCGCCCTTATTCAGAGGCCGATTCCGGTGGCGCCGGGGACGCTTCATCCTTCTTGGGCGGCTCGATGAGGGCCTTCATCGACAGGCGCAGGCGCCCCTTTTCGTCGGCCTCCAGCACCTTGACCTTGACCATCTGGCCTTCCCTGAGGTGCTCGGCAACGGTGGCGATGCGCTCGTGCGCAATCTGCGAGATGTGCAGCAGACCGTCGCGGCCGGGCAGCACATTGACGATGGCGCCAAAGTCCAGCAGCTTGATCACGGTACCGTCATAGATCGCACCCACTTCGACTTCCGCGGTCAACTCCTGGATGCGCTTCTTGGCGGCTTCGCCAGATTCCATGCTGGTACAGGCGATCTTCACGGTGCCGTCCTCGCCGATGTCGATCTGCGTACCGGTTTCCTCGGTCAGGGCGCGGATCACCGCGCCACCCTTGCCGATGACGTCGCGGATCTTTTCCGGGTTGATCTTGATGGTCAGAATGCGCGGTGCATAGGCGGACATTTCCTCGCGCGCGCCGCCCACGGCCTGCTTCATCAGGCCCAAAATGTGCATGCGGCCTTCCTTGGCCTGGGCCAGGGCAGCGGCCATGATTTCCTGGGTGATGCCGTTGATCTTGATGTCCATCTGCAGGGCGGTCACGCCCTTCTCGGAACCCGCGACCTTGAAGTCCATGTCACCCAGGTGGTCCTCGTCACCCAGAATGTCGGTCAGTACGGCAAAACGGTTGCCGTCCTTGATCAGGCCCATGGCGATGCCGGCCACGTGGGCTTTCAAGGGTACGCCAGCGTCCATCATGGCAAGGCAGCCGCCGCACACCGATGCCATCGACGACGAGCCGTTGGATTCAGTGATCTCGGATACCACGCGCATCGTGTAGCCAAATTCTTCGGCGCTTGGCAGCACCGCCAGGAGCGCGCGCTTGGCCAGTCGGCCGTGACCGATTTCGCGCCGCTTCGGGCTGCCGACACGGCCGGTCTCGCCGGTCGCATAGGGCGGCATGTTGTAGTGCAGCAGGAAGCGGTCGGAGTATTCGCCCATCAGCGATTCAATGGTCTGTTCATCCCGGCCGGTGCCCAGGGTGGCCACCACCAGGGCCTGGGTCTCGCCGCGCGTGAACAGGGCTGAGCCGTGGGTGCGCGGCAGCACGCCGGTGCGGATGCTGATAGGGCGAACGGTGCGGGTGTCGCGCCCGTCGATCCGGGGCTGGCCGGATAGAATGCGGTTGCGCACAATCTTCGCTTCCAGCTTGTGGAACTCGTCCTTCACTTCGTTCACCGCCAGGGTGTCCATGTCCGCGCTGACGAGTTGGGCGAACGCCTGGTTGCGCACCTCATCCACCGCGCTCATGCGGGCCTGCTTCTGCTTGATGTTGTACGCGGCCTCCACGCCGGCTGCAGCCAGACCGGCAAGCCGGTCAACCAGAACGGTGTTGGCCGTGGGAGCCTGCCACTCCCATACATCGCAACCCGCTTCATCGGCCAGTTCGTTGATCGCATTGATGGCCGCCTGCATCTGCTGGTGGCCGAACACTACGGCGCCCAGCATGATGTCTTCCGGCAGTTCCATGGCCTCGGATTCCACCATCAGCACCGCCTGTTCGGTGCCGGCCACCACCAGATTCAGGGCGGAATCCTTGAGTTCGGTCGCGGTGGGGTTCAGCACGTATTCGCCATTAATAAAGCCGACCCGGGCGGCGCCGACCGGACCGTCAAACGGCACGCCTGACAGCGTCAGGGCGGCAGAGGCTCCAATCAGTGCGGGAACGTCGGAATCCACTTCCGGATTGGACGACATCACCGTGGCGATGACTTGCACTTCGTTGAAAAAGCCTTCCGGAAACAGCGGGCGGATGGGCCGGTCAATCAGGCGCGAGGTGAGGATTTCCTTCTCGGTGGGCCTGCCTTCACGCTTGAAGTAGCCGCCGGGGATGCGGCCGGCGGCATAGGTCTTTTCCTGATAATCCACCGTCAGCGGGAAGAAATCCTGGCCCGGCTTGACCTCGTTCTTGGCGACCACGGTGACTAATACCACGGTGTCGTCCATGTTCACCATTACCGCGCCGCCGGATTGACGGGCGATCTCGCCGGTTTCCAGGGTGACAGTGTGGCGGCCGTATGGGAAAGATTTGGTGACTTTCATGCTTTTCCTTTTCTTCAAAACAGAAGCGCCCCGCGTATCAGGCGGGGCGTTGTCTTAGTTCCCGAGCGATACGCGCTGGACTATCGGCATTGCCGAACGAATCACCGCGTACAAACCGAAAGTTGTGAGCGCGACATGCCGCCACCGCAATGTATAGGCAAATACATGAAGGTTTTGGACATCGTGCAATGCAAGCATGGGGACGCGCAGTCAATCATTCGGCTGCGCTTACTTGCGCAGGCCCAGACGTTCGATCAGCGTCTTATAGGCTTGCAGATTGGTCTGCTTCAGATAATCCAGGAGCTTGCGGCGACGGCTTACCATTTTCAGCAGACCGCGGCGCGAGTGATGGTCCTTGGCATTGACTTTGAAGTGATCGGTCAGGTGGTTGATGCGGGCGGTGAGCAAGGCTACCTGCACTTCGGGAGAGCCGGTATCGGCAACTGCCCGCTGATAATCCTTGACGATTTGCGCCTTGTCGGCAGTAGTGACAGCCATGCAGTTCTCCTAGAAAATCAGGTTATGGAATCGCGAAGCCCGGCGGCTGAGTGGGCTTCGTTCTTGAAGCCCACCATTGTTATGGCGACTTCGTTCGGAAGCTGAGCATCCTACCTTAAAAGGGCCCCCGTCTCAAGCAGTAGGAGGGTTAGGGGTTCTTGCGGAGAAGACCTCGCGGACGAGCTTGAGCCGCGGCAGGCAAGGGGAGCGGACCGGTTTGGATTCGATTCAATGCGTGGCGCGTCACTGCAAGCATGTTCAATTGTCTTCAGGCCGCGCCTCCCGTTGCCATAAGGCGAGACGGCACGAGTTTGCCGCTCTTCGAACTTGCCAGGCCTAGAAATCCAAGGGGCGCATAGACACGTACCATTCCGAGGTCGGGTAGATCGGCAGATGTGTGGATGTGTTTGCCCTGCGTGAGTTGCTGTGCCGCTTCCGCGTCAACGTTCAAGCTCGGCAGGTGCGCGACCAGCGCATCCGGGGTGAGCAACAGTTCCAGGCGTTCTTCCTCGCGCAAGGATTCCAAGGCTTCCAGGCTCACGGTTTGGGTGAGGGAAAAGAGGCCGCTGGCAGTGCGTTCCAGCGCGATCAGATGTGCGCCGCAACCCAGTGCCTTGCCCATGTCTTCGGCCAGGGTGCGAATGTAGGTGCCGCCTGAACAATGAACATCGATGCTCAGCAGATCCTTTTCCAGGCTCTCGGCACGCAGCCGGAAAATCGTGATCTCGCGCGCCTTGCGCTCGACGACGATGCCCGCGCGTGCATATTCGTACAAGGGTTTGCCCTGATGCTTGAGGGCCGAATGCATGGGCGGCGTCTGCCGGATGGTGCCGCGAAAGCGCGGCAGAATGGCCTCGACGGCCTCGCGGGACACGGCAACAGGACGGGTTTCGGTGATGGCGCCTTCGGTGTCGCCGGTCGTCGTGGTGACGCCGAGCTTGAGCACCGCGCGATAGGTCTTATCACCATGCAGGGCGTAGCCGGCAAACTTGGTTGCCTGGCCAAAGCAGACAGGCAACAGGCCGGTGGCAAAAGGGTCCAGGGTGCCGCTATGACCAGCCTTGGCCGCGTTATAGAGCCGTTTGACTTTTTGCAGCGCGGCGTTGGAGCTCAAGCCGGCAGGCTTGTTAAGCAGGAGCACGCCGTCAATGAACTGCCTTGGCATCACGTCTGCTCCCTAATTGCTGACCCCCTCACCCGACCTTGCGGGCCGCCCTCTCCTCCTCGGAGGGGGAGAGGGCCGGGGTGAGGGGGTTTAAGACAGCGCTCACTCGTCTTTGGGGTGCGTCGCGTCTTCCGCGATTGCCCGGTCGATAAGTTGCGATAAATGCATGCCTTGTTCTACCGAGGTGTCGTAGACAAAAACCAGGGCTGGCACGATACGCAGTTTCATCCGGTGGGATAACGCGCTGCGCAAAAAACCTGTGGCGCGACGCAACCCCGCCAGCAGCGCGTCATGATCAGTTCCCGGCCCCAGGGAGGTGACGAA
>JBAWGM010000237.1:0-6839 GCA_049592895.1 Thiobacillaceae bacterium
CCGACTGCGGCGCCGCCATTCTATTCTGACCCTGCATGAAAGCTTGACCAAGCCCGGCAGTCCCGGGCTTTTTTCATCCCTGCAACAAGCGAATCTCAGTCGCCGCCAGGTCCGCTGCCGTTCCCCTCAGCACCAGCACATCGCCGGGTTCCAGCAGGGTTTCCGGCTGCGGATTTAGGCCTTTGATGCCACGCCGCCTGACTGCCACCACGTCAACGGACAGGTCTTCGAGTTCGAGATCCGCCAGGGTTCTGCCGATCGCCGAAGAGTCCGGCCCGACCAGGACGGAGGTTAAGCGTGGCTGGGCTTCCTCATCCAGTTCGTCGTCCTGGTCCGTTGCTCCGCGAAAAAAACCTCGCATCAACTCGTAGCGCGATTCCCGCACGGCCTGGATGCGTTTCATCACATTGGCCATCGGCAGGCCCATCAGCATCAAGGCATGAAACGCCATGATCAGGGAGCCTTCCATCACTTCGAACACCACTTCTGCCGCCCCCGCCTCCTTGAGCCGGTCGATGGAGGTCTCATCGGTGGTGCGCACGACCACGGGCAGCGCCGGCTTGATCTCATGCGCATGGCGCAGGATGGACAGCGCCGATCTGGTTTCGGCGAAGGTCACCACCAGGGCCCGTGCACGGGAAAGCCCGGCTGCAACCAACACTTCGCGTCTGCCGGCATCGCCGAAAACGACGCTTTCACCCGCGCCGGCCGCGGCCGTGACCCGCTCCGGGTCGTAATCCAGGGCGACAAAGGGCAGATTCTCGCTTTCCAGAAAACGGGCAAGGCTTTGGCCGCTGCGCCCATAGCCGCAGACGATCACATGGCCGGTCTTGCCGAAGGTTTTGACCGCAATATCGTGGACCAGCTTGGCCTGGTTCATCCAGTCGCTGCCGCACAGCAGGCGGGTCAGGGTTTCCATTCGATTGATCAGGAGCGGCGCGATCAGCATGGACAGCACCATGGACGCCAGCACCGGCTGCCCGATGCGCGCGTCCAGCAGACCATGGTCAGTCGCCATCGCCAGCAGGACAAAACCGAACTCACCCGCCTGCGCCAGGCCCAAGGCAGAGCGAATGGCTGTGGCGGCCGTATGGCGCAGCGCCCGGGCCAAGCCCCAAATCACGATGCCCTTGCCGACCATGATCATGCCCACCAGCAGCAGCACCTGCCACCACGCAGCCAGCGCGGAGGCGATATTCAGGCGCATGCCGATGGTGACAAAGAACAGCCCGAGCAGGACATCCCGGAAGGGCTTGATGTCGTCTTCCACTTGGTAGCGGTATTCGGTTTCGGAAACGAGCATGCCAGCCAGGAATGCACCCAGCGCCAGCGACAGCCCCGCCCTTTCGGTCAGATAGGCCAGACCCAGGGTAAACAGCAGCAGGTTGAGGGTAAATATTTCCGGCGACTTGGCCGCAGCAACGCGGTGAAACCAGGCGCGCATAATGCGTTGCCCGGCGAACAGGATCAGGCCGAGCACCAGCGCCGCCTTGAGAAAGGCCCAAGCCAATGCCGCAGCCATGTCTCCCGCGTTCATTGCCAATGCAGGAATCAGAATCAGCATCGGCACGACCGCCAGATCCTGAAACAGCAGGGCGCCCAGTATCATTCGCCCATGCGGGGTCTGGAGCTCCATCCGGTCGGCCAGCAATTTGGATACGATTGCGGTGGAAGACATGGCCATTACGCCGCCCAAGGCAAGCCCGCTCAAGAGCGGGAAACCCAACAGCCAGGCCAAGCCCAGGGTCAACAGCAATATCACCCCAACCTGCGCGCCGCCAAAACCAAACACGGTGCCGCGCATGGCAGTCATGCGCGGCAGGCTGAATTCCAAACCAATGGAAAACATCAGGAACACCACGCCGAATTCGCCCAGGTAGCGGGCTTCCTGCGTGTCCGGAATCCAGCCCAAGCCATGGGGGCCGATGGCGATGCCGGTGAGCAGATAGCCCAACATGGGCGGCAGATGCAAGGCCCGCGCCGTAGCGGCAACCACGACCGCCGCCGCCAGCAGGATCAAAACAATTTGAAGGGTGGCGTGCATGTATTCCTTATGTCCGATGCCTCGGGCATGGCCGTTCGTACCCAGGAGTCGGTCGGGCTCATTTAGCCCCTGCGTTGCGGGTCACTTGTTGTGGACGGCACAACGGCACGCCCCGCTTCGCGCACTGCATCCCAAATCGCCCATGCGCAGGGGCGAAATAAGTCCGACCGACTCCTAGTATACTTACGCCGAAATGATTAATTCCCTCAATCCCGAGCAAACCCTGGAACTGGCGCGGCAGGTACTGATCACCGAGGCAGATGCGGTGCGAGCGCTGGCCGGGCGACTTGACCAGAATTTCTACCGTGCGGTGGGACTGATCCTGGCCTGCCGCGGACGGGTTGTCGTTTCCGGCATGGGGAAGTCCGGCCACATCGGGCACAAGATTGCAGCCACCCTGGCCAGCACCGGCACCCCTGCGTTCTTCGTCCACCCCGGGGACGCCAGCCACGGCGACCTGGGGATGATTGCCCGCGACGACGTGGTAATTGTCCTGTCCAATTCCGGCGAAAGTCCGGAAATCACCAGCATCCTGCCCTTGATCAAGCGGCGCGGCGCCAAGCTGATCGGCATGAGCGGCAACCCCAGGTCGACTCTGGGAACTGAATCAGATGTTCACCTGAATGCAGCAGTGGACAAGGAAGCCTGCCCCTTGAATCTTGCCCCTACCGCGAGCACCACGGCCGCGCTGGCCCTGGGCGATGCCCTGGCAGTCGCGCTGTTGGAAGCGCGCGGTTTTTCGGCGGAGGATTTTGCGCTCACCCATCCCGGCGGCAGCCTGGGACGCCGCTTGCTGGTCCGAGTGCGCGATCTGATGCACACCGGAGCGCGTCTGCCCCGCGTGACTGTGGGCGCATCGACCAAGGAAGCGCTGCTGGAAATGACGGACAAGGGCCTGGGCATGACCGCCGTTGTGGACGAGACCGAAAAAGTTGTAGGTGTGTTTACCGATGGCGATTTGCGCCGCGCTTTGGAAAAGAAGCTTGATATTCTCTCTGTCGAAGTGGATCAGGTAATGACCCTCAACCCCAAGACCATCGGCCCGGATCAACTGGCAGCCGAAGCGGTGGGAAGAATGGAAACACTTAGAATCAACGGCCTGTTGGTGGTCAATGAAGCCGGGCAGTTGCAAGGTGCGCTGAACATGCATGATCTGCTCAGGGCTGGAGTCGTTTGATGACCCATGATGGAATTCAGCGCGCCCAACGCGTCAAGCTGATCGCCTTCGACGTCGACGGTGTCATGACGGATGGCACCCTCTTTCTTGCCGACGATGGACAGGAATTCAAAGGTTTCAATTCTCTCGATGGCCACGGGCTGAAAATGCTCAAGGGATCGGGCGTGGAACTGGCCATCATCACCGGCCGCACATCTCGCGTCGTGGAACACCGCGCCGCCAATCTAGGCATCTTCCACCTTTACCAGGGCGCGCACGACAAGCTGGGAATCTATCAGCAATTGCTGGCCAAACTTGGATTGCTGCCGGAAGAAACGGCCTACATGGGTGATGACGTGGTGGACTTGCCGGTGATGCGCCGGGCCGGCCTGGCCATCACGGTGCCCGCCGCACCCGAACTGGTAAAGGCGCACTCTCACTACATCACGAGCCGGGAAGCGGGCCGGGGCGCGGTGCGTGAAGCATGCGAATGGCTGATGCGGGCACAGAACACTTTCGACAGCATGATGGCAGCGTATCTGGTCTAGGAACGCATGCTGAGCCGTTCGCCTTATTGGCTGCCCCTTGCCCTGCTGGCCGGTGTCGCAATGCTCAGCTACTGGCTTGAGCAGGCTGCCAAACCTGATATGGCAAATGGAAAGAAAGGCCTGGGTCAACCGGATGCCATCGTGGAAAACTTTCATTCCACGCTTAACGGGAAGAATGGAGAGCCTCTCTACCAACTCAACGCAAGCAGGCTGCGCTACTATGGCAAGTTGAATCAGACCGAGGTCGACAACCCGGTTCTGAACCATATCAGCGCCGAGGATGGCGTCCTTCACATAACGTCCCTGCATGCCACGGTCGCGCCAGACGGGCAAGCAATCAGCTTCGATGGCCAGGTCAACCTGACGCAGACCCCCCCCAAGGGCACCCAGGGATACAGGCTGCAGTCCGCCCGGATTGAAGCGTATCCGCGGGAACATCGTATATTGGTCCCGACAGCAGTAAGCATTTACGGGCCGGGCCTGCAAGTCAGCGCCGGCGGCCTGGAAATGGATACCCTCGGCCGTGTCCTCAAGTTGCGTGGCCGGATAAGAGCACAGTACAAATCATGACGATCACAACCATGCACAAATTTCTTCTTTCATGCCTGCTGGGCTGGCTGTTGGTCAGTCCGGCAAGAGCGGAAAAGGCGGACCGCAGCAAGCCGATCAATCTTGAAGCGGATAGCGTGACCCTGGATGACCTGCGCAAGACCGGGGTTTACCAGGGCAATGTAATCCTGATACAGGGCACCCTGATGCTCCGCGCCGACAAGGTGGATGTCAGTCAAGATGAGAATGGCCTCAAGACGGTGATCGCAACGGGCAACCCGGTCAGCTTTCGCCAGAAGCGGGACGGTGTGGACGAATATGTCGAAGCCTACGCACCCCGGGTCGAATTTGACAACCTCAAGGGATTGCTTGAACTTTCCGGCGGTGCGCGGCTGCGCAAGGGCGAGGACGAGATTCGCGGCGACGTGATTACCTACAACACGCAGACTGAACTCTACAAGGTGGTGGGCAAGCAAAATGCCCACACCCCCGCCGGTCGGGTGCACATTGTCATTCACCCCAAGACTCAAGCGAAATGACCCAGCTTGCCGCACGCAATCTGCGGAAATCTTACAAGAAACGCACGGTGGTTCATGACGTTTCACTCGAAGTGGGGAACGGGGAAGTGGTTGGCCTGCTGGGCCCTAATGGAGCGGGAAAAACGACCTGCTTCTACATGATCGTGGGTCTGGTTCCAGCCGATGGAGGAATGATCCGGATGGGTGACAGGGACATGACCCACCTGCCCATCCATCAGCGGGCGCGCATCGGCATAGCCTATCTGCCTCAGGAGCCCTCGATTTTCCGCAAGCTCAGCGTGGAGGAAAATGTCCGCGCGGTGCTGGAATTGCAGAACTACGGGGAAGAGGAAATCGAGGTTCACCTTGGCAACCTGCTCGAAGACCTGAATGTCGGGCACTTGCGCAAGGCTTCGGCATTGAGCCTCTCAGGCGGCGAGCGGCGCCGGGTGGAAATCGCCCGAGCGCTGGCCATGAATCCGCATTTCATCCTGCTGGATGAGCCGTTTGCCGGGATCGATCCGATTGCAGTACTCGATATCCAGCGGCTGATTCGATTCCTGAAAGAGCGGGATATTGGCGTTCTCATTACTGATCACAATGTCAGGGAAACCCTGGGTATTTGTGATCGTGCCTACATTATCAACGAAGGCCGGGTGCTGGCCGACGGCAAGCCAGACCTGCTTATTCAGAATGAAATCGTTCGCAGGGTCTACCTGGGTGAAAATTTCCGTCTCTAAGTATGACGACGCAGCAAAATATTAAGCAATAATCGCGCCATAAGGATAAAGTGGAGGCGCATTGTTGCCGCTACTTCACTGTATGAAACACAACCTCCAGCTCAAGCTCAGCCAACAACTCACTCTGACGCCGCAGTTGCAGCAGTCTATCCGCCTGCTGCAGCTCTCCACGCTTGAGTTGAACCAGGAGCTGGAACAGATCCTCCAAGATAATCCATTACTTGAACTGGAAGACGAAGAAAATCGCTACGCAGCAGGAAGCGAGGGAAACACCCAGGAGACGTCGACCAAACAAACCGAAGAACCCACTGAATTCAAGGGCGAAGCTGACAGCCACCAGGAAGAAATCGACTGGAATGACTACAGCGCCAGGTCGGCCGACGATGACGACGATAGCGGCCCGCAAACGCCGGCCGCGGGCCCTAGTTTGCGCGAGTACCTGCTTGGCCAAATGGCCTTCATCCCCCTGTCGGAACGCGACCGCGCCCTGGTGGCGGCCCTGATCGATGCCCTGAACGATGCTGGCTATCTTGTCTACCCGTTGGAAGAAATCGCCGACATCTTGCGTGTCGACAAGGAACTTTTCCCCGATCTGGAACCCCAAGAACTGGAAATCGCCCTTCACCATCTCCAGCATCTCGACCCCACGGGGGTTGGCGCCCGGAATCTGGGCGAGTGCCTAAGCCTTCAGTTGCATGCCCTTCCGCCGGATACGCCCGGCCTGGCGGCAGCAAAGAATCTGGTGGAAGAACACTTGGCCCTGCTGGCCAACCGGGATGTTGGCAAGCTGAAAAAGGCCTTGCATATCGATGATTCCGAGCTGCATGCGGTACGAGCCCTGATTTTGGGACTTAATCCCAGACCGGGCGCCAGTTTCAACAGCCAGGAGACGCACTACGTTGTGCCGGACGTCACGCTCAGGAAGGTCCGCGGCCTTTGGCTCGCCAGCCTCAATCCCGATGCCATGCCCAAGCTCCGTATCAACCGGGTATATGCCGATATCCTTGCACGGCACCGGGACAACGGGACAGGACAGCTCTCCAGCCAGTTGCAGGAAGCCAAGTGGCTGATCAAGAATGTTCAACAGCGATTTGATACCATCCTGCGGGTTTCCCAGGCCATCGTGGATCGCCAGCGACATTTTTTCGAACATGGCGACGTCGCCATGCGTCCGCTGGTGCTAAGGGAAATCGCGGAAGCGGTGGGCATGCACGAATCCACCATTTCGCGGGTGACCACCCAGAAATACATGATGACGCCGCGCGGCCTGTACGAACTCAAGTA
>JBAWGM010000238.1:0-4494 GCA_049592895.1 Thiobacillaceae bacterium
GATCATGGCGCCGTAACGACGACTGGCGGATTTGCTCCGAGCGGCCAAAGGGTTTGCCCACTCTCGCGAACCTTGCGATTGCGGGACATTATTGAGAGGCGGCATGGACCGTATTGTTCGCTCTCCAGGCCGAACACGATGCGCTGCACCGCTTCGCAACGTTTGAGTGCGGATAACCACCGAGTACGGCTAGGGCATTGGTTACAGATCAAATTGTTATCGTTCATTGAATTGGAAGGTTGCATGACCGCGCTCTAGAAATAGGACAGGTGGCTTCGGGTCGGGGGCTGAAACCCATGTATTTTGAAAGCTAGCGCTCATCCAGACCACACTGGGTGACATCTTCTGTAACGGCGAATGACAGCCATGGCCGAGCTTCAGGCCTCCAAGTCAAGGACGGAAACGTCTGCTCCACCACCGGCAGCAGTGATTTAGCGGTCAACGGCTCGTAGGTCCGCTTCGGGTCGATCTCGGACCATCGTCGCAATGACGAAGCGTTATCCGCGTATCCACGCCATCCGAAGCGCCCATGCGCTTATCACGCAAGCAAAGCCGGGCTTGCTTTCGGCGCCGTTGGCTTGCGCAGGTGCCGCTCTGGGTCGCCGGTGGGTTCTTGTGCCAGAATAGGTCCTGGATTTCATCCTACGGAGCGCAGTTGTCATCCTCTCCGCCGTTGTCTTGGTTGCCGAGGAAAGGTTGAGGGATCCGACGCCAGCCCGTATTTCGCAACCTCGTTTTGACCAAGCCCGAATCCATAACTTGTCACCCACCCCTTTGACCCCACGGCTCAGCACCCGCAAGCACGACCGCGACAGTGCGGGAATGACCTACGTGTATCCGGTGGTGTCACGCAGGGCTGGCGGCGTTTCAGTAGGCATCAATCTGAACCCCAACAATGCTTGCAACTGGGCCTGCATTTATTGCCAGGTGCCGAATCTGGTTCGGGGCAGCGGGCCGGAGCTTGACCTGGCTGTGCTGGAGTCCGAATTGCGTGCCCTTCTGACCGAAATTTTGCACGGCGACTTCATGCAGAATCATGTGCCGGAAGGCGCGCGGCGTCTGAACGACATCGCGCTATCCGGCAATGGAGAGCCCACCAGCAGCCGACAGTTTCCTGCAGTCATCGATCTGATCGGCCGGATAAAAACGGAATTCGGCCTGAAGGGCAAAGTCAAGCTGGTGCTGATCAGCAACGGCAGTCTGATGGACCGATCCCGGGTCCGGAGCGGCCTGAGAAGAATGGCCGGGCTGGACGGCGAAGTGTGGTTCAAGGTGGACAGTGCCACGGTCGAGGGGCCGCGACGCATCAATCAGACCCGCACCTCGCCGGACAGGATTTTCGAGCGTCTGAACGTTGCCTCAACGCTGTGCCCAACCTGGTTGCAGACCTGCATGTTTGCCAAAGATGGCAAGGCGCCGAGCGAGGCCGAACAGGAAGCCTATCTGGCCTTCGTGCGCCGGATCATATCAGCCGCGCTCCCGGTGAAGGGTGTCTTGCTCTACGGACTCGCCCGACCTTCACTGCAGCCGGATGCCGGGCGGCTCTCCGCCCTGAGCACGGACTGGCTTGAACAATTCGCCCGGCGAATTCGCCGGGCCGGCCTGGCCTGCAAGGTCAGCGCATGATTTACGGCATCGGCACGGACCTGGTGATGATAGAACGCATAGCCCTATCCCTGACGCGCTTTGGCGAGCATTTTGCCGATCGCCTGCTGGCGCCGTCGGAGCATGGCGATTTCTTTGCCAGCCGCAATCCGGCCCGCTTCCTGTCGAAACGCTTTGCGGCCAAGGAAGCCCTGGCCAAGGCCGCCGGAACAGGTCTGCGCCATCCTCTGGGCCTGCGTTCAATCGCCATCATTCATACCCCCCTGGGCCAGCCGGAATTTCGGTTTTCCGCCGAACTGGATGCGTGGCTCAAGGCCCGGAGCATCCACCGCGCGCATTTGTCCATCAGCGACGAACAGCACTACGCGCTGGCCTATGTGATACTTGAAAGCTAGCCAGAAAACGGATCGGAACATTAATGAGTCTGGGCCCTCTGATGCTTGATGTGCGCAGCGCCCGCCTGACCGGCGAGGATCGTGAGCGCCTGTCACACCCGCTGGTGGGCGGGGTCATTTTGTTCGCGCGCAATTACCAAAACCCGGACCAGCTCGAACAGCTATGCGCAGAGATCCACGCGCTAAAATCCCCGCCCCTGCTGATCGCCGTCGACCAGGAAGGCGGCCGGGTGCAGCGCTTCAGGGAAGGCTTTACCCGCCTGCCCCCCATGCGCCGCCTGGGCGAAATCTGGGACCGGCATCCCCACCGGGCGCACGAGCTGGCAAGAGATGCGGGCTATGTGCTGGGGGCCGAACTGCGTGCGCGAGGCGTGGACCTGAGCTTTGCCCCGGTGCTGGATCTGGATTACGGCAGTTCTTCGGTGATCGGCGACCGCGCCTTTCACCGCGAGCCCCAAGCCATCATCGAGTTGGCTCATGCCCTGATGCATGGGCTGAAAGAGGCGGGCATGGGCGCCTGCGGCAAGCATTTTCCCGGCCACGGCTACATCTCGACTGATTCTCACCTGGCGTTGCCGGTGGATGAGCGCGAGTACGTCGATCTGGAACTGGCCGATTTGCTGCCTTTTCAGGCCCTGACCGATTTCGGCCTACCGGCGATGATGCCAGCCCACGTGGTGTACCCGAAAATCGATTCCCGCCCCGCCGGCTTTTCCCCGGTCTGGCTGAAACAGATCCTGCGAAAAGAAATGGGATTTGACGGCATGATTTTCAGCGACGACTTGTGCATGGAAGGCGCAGCCATCGCCGGCAGCATGACTGAACGGGTAAATGCCGCCCTCGACGCCGGCTGCGACATGGCGCTGATCTGCAATCGGCCTGATCTGGCGGACGAAACCCTGGCTCAACTCCAGCATGACTGGTCAGCCGCCAGCCGTGCACGACTGGCCCACCTGCATGGCCGTCCCCACTCGCCCGGCTATGCGCAACTGCTGGAGCAGACCGCATATACCCGCGCACGGCATGCCATTGCCGGATTGGGCATGGACAGCGCCAATCTGGCTTTGGGCAGCGATCCCACTGATTATTCCGGCTGCGCGAAATCATGAGCGCTCACCCACCTCATCTTGGCAACGAGCATCCCGGCCACAGCCACGCCGATCACCCCGAACATGGCCACCGCGCCTTTGCCTGGGCCCTGCTGTTCACCCTGGGATTTGCCGGTGTGGAAGCCACGGCCGGCCTCTGGGCGCACTCGCTGGCGCTGGTTTCCGATGCCGGCCACATGCTGACCGACAGCCTGTCCCTTGGGCTTGCTGCGCTCGCCACCTGGCTGTCGCGCCGTCCCGCGTCCGCACGGCACTCGTATGGCTTGGCGCGCGCAGAGGTCATGGCCGCCCTGGTCAACAGCCTGCTGATGCTGGCGCTGGTCACATTCATCATTTTTGAAGCCTGGCAGCGCTTTGCCCAGCCCCGGCCGGTTCAAGGCACCGCGGTTTTTGTCGTCGCGCTCATCGGCCTGGGCGTGAACGTGGCGCTGGGATGGCTGCTGATGAAAGGCGAGGACACCCTCAACCGCCGTGCTGCCCTGCTTCATGTGGTTGGCGATGCGCTGGGTTCGGTCGCGGCCCTCGTGGCCGGCCTGGTCATCATGCTGACCGGTTGGACTCCGATTGACCCGATACTTTCGGTGTTCATATCGCTGCTGATCCTGGCTTCCACCCTCAACCTGCTGCGCCATGCGCTTCATGTGCTGATGGAGGGCGTGCCCGCCCATATCGACCTGAATGCGGTGGGACTCCGGCTGGCTCAATTCGAACACGTGGCCAGGGTCCACGACCTGCACATCTGGACGCTGGCCAGCGGCAAGATCGCGCTGTCGGCCCATATGGATGTCAGGGATCTGGCTCACTGGCCGCAAATTCTCGCCGATGCGGGGACATTGCTGAACCGGGAATTCGGCATCGGTCACATCACGCTTCAGCCGGAGATCATACGGGCGGCGCCTATCACGATGCATGCAAGCCGCCCCGATCCGCAGTTCCACGACCATGCTCAATGACTGTCGCGCCTGTCCCAGGTTGGCGCGTTTTCTCGACGAAACCAAAGCCGAATATCCCGACTATTTTTGCAAGCCGGTGCCCCCTTTCGGCGATGCGCATCCCACGCTGCTGATCGTCGGCCTGGCGCCCGGCATGCATGGCGCCAACCGCAGCGGCCGTCCCTTCACCGGCGACCATGCAGGAATCCTGTTGTATCAGACCCTGCACGAGTTCGGCTATGCCAGCCGGCCGCAATCCCTGAGCGCCGATGACGGTCTGGCGCTGAAGGACTGCCGCATCACCAACGCGGTCAAGTGCCTGCCCCCCGGCAACAAGCCAGAAGGGGCTGAGATCAGGCAGTGCAATGCCTATCTCAAGGCCGAGCTTCAAAGCCTGACCGGTCACGCCGCGATCCTGGCCCTGGGCAAGGTGGCCCATGCTGCCGTGCTCAT
>JBAWGM010000239.1:0-7859 GCA_049592895.1 Thiobacillaceae bacterium
GCGCATGCCATATGCGCCCCACTGCAAACTCGCAAGCTCTGCCCTGCGTCCCCGGCACGCCCTTGGTCCAAGGGTATAATCCGGCCATGATACGAAAGTTCATCAAGTCCGTCCTGGGAAGGGGCAAAGGCACCCGACCTGCCGGGCCTCTTGTGTTAGCCAAGAAACAGCACGGTATTTCCCGGGAAGCCATCCACCCTTGTGCTCTCAAGGTCTGCGAGGAATTGCAGCACCATGGCTACAAAGCCTTTGTGGTCGGAGGCGCGGTGAGGGATCTGCTGCTGGGTGGTACTCCCAAGGATTTCGACGTCGCCACGGATGCGACTCCAGAGGAGGTCCGCCACCTTTTCCGCCGTTCCCGCATCATCGGCCGTCGTTTCCGGATAGTCCACGTGATGTGCGGGCGCGACACCATCGAGGTCACCACCTTTCGCTCTGCCGGCAACCTCGCGGGTGAGGACGAAGAGGTACGCGACACCGACGAGCATGGCCGCTTGCTGTCGGACAATGTGTTCGGCAACCTGGAGGAAGATGCGGCGCGGCGCGACTTCAGCGTGAATGCGCTTTATTACGAACCGGCCAAGGAAGAAATTTGGGATTACCACGGCGGAGTGGCAGACAGCAAGAAGCGCATCTTGCGCATGATCGGCGACCCGGAAACGCGCTACCGGGAGGACCCGGTGCGCATGCTGCGGGCCGCCCGCTTTGCCGCCAAGCTGGAGTTCAAGATCGACCCGGCCACCCGGGCGCCGGTGGCCAAGCTGGCCCCGCTGCTGGAAAACGTTCCCCGCTCCCGGCTGTTTGAAGAGGCGCTCAAACTGCTGCTGTCCGGTCATGCGTTGCGCGCGGTGCATCAACTGCGGACCGAAGGGCTGCACCATGGCATGCTGCCCTTGCTCGACACCATTCTGGACGACCCGCAGGGCGAGCGATTCATCAGCGCCGCTTTGCGCAGCACCGATGAGCGCATCCATGACGACCGTCCTGCCTCACCTGGATTTCTGTTCGCTTCCCTGTTGTGGCCGCAGGTCCAGCGCCGCTGGCAGGCGATCCGCGACACCGGCGAAAAACCCATCCCCGCCCTGTTCGCCGCCATGGACGAGGTGCTGGAAGCCCAACGCGAGCGGCTCGCCATTCCGCGCCGGTTTGACGGCTTCATCAAGGAGACCTGGGCCCTGCAGCCGCGCTTCGAACATCGGTCCGGGCAGCGGCCCTTCCGTCTGATGGAGCACCCGCGTTTTCGTGCCAGTTACGATTTTCTGCTGATTCGCGCCGAGTCCGGCGAGGTGGAGGCAGAACTGGCTGAGTGGTGGACCCGTTTTCAAGACGCGGACGCCGACCAGCGTCAGGCTATGCTGGTGGAGGACACCGGCCCCAGACCCCGCAAGCGGCGGCGCAAGCGCAAACCAGCGGCTGACCGCCCCAGCATCGAGTCCAGTCCGGCATGAGCGTCCCGGCTTTTATTGGATTGGGCGCAAATCTGGATGATCCCGCCGCACAGGTGGAGTACGCATTTGATGAACTGGCCCGCCTGCCCGATACGCTTCTGGCGGCTCGCTCGTCCCTCTATGTATCCGCTCCGGTGGGCTATGATCAGCAACCCGATTTCATCAATGCGGTGGCGAGGCTCGAAACCCGCCTTTCCCCCCGCGCGCTGCTCGTCGCCCTGCTGGATATCGAGCACCGGCATGGCCGCCAGCGCACTTTCCGCAACGCACCGCGCACCCTCGACCTCGATTTGCTGCTGTACGGCAATGCCCGCTTTCATGAACCGGGGCTCGCGCTGCCGCATCCGCGCATGCATGAGCGGGCCTTCGTGCTAGAACCCCTGCTGGAAATTGCGCCCGACCTCGACATTCCCGGGCACGGTTCCGCGAAGGCCCGGCTCGCGCTGTGCGGCACCCAGCAGATTCATCGGTTTCAGCCCCGCGCCCAGATCGCGGGGGGAGTCAAATGACCCTGACCCGCTATCGCTATATCGTCGTGGAAGGCCCCATCGGCGTGGGCAAATCCAGCCTGGCGCGGCGCCTCGCCGAGCATCTGGAGGCAGACAGTCTGATGGAAAACGTCGCCGACAATCCCTTTCTGCCGCGTTTCTATCAGGACCCCCGGCGCTATTCGCTGCCCACCCAACTGCACTTTCTGTTCGACCGCGCCCGGCAGGTGAGGGAGTTGGCCCAGGGGGACCTGTTTCGCAAGACCATCGTCGCGGATTTTCTGCTCGACAAGGACATGCTGTTTGCGCGCCTCAATCTTGACAACGATGAGTACTCCCTCTACGAAAAAGTCTATGCCGACCTGAAATTGCAGGCGCCCGATCCCGACCTGGTGATCTATCTGCAGGCACCAGTGGAGGCTTTGCAGGAACGGGTGAGGCGCCGCGGCATCGATTTTGAGCAGGGCATGAAGGGTGATTACCTCAGACGCCTGGTCGAGGCCTACAGCGAGTTCTTCCACCGCTACCACGCCGCTCCAGTGTTGATGGTAAACAGCGAAAACCTGAATTTCGTCAAGCTGAAGGGCGACTTCGATCTGCTGCTGGAACGCATGGCGAAGATGCGCGGGCCACGGGAATTCTTCTCGCGTGCAGCGTAGTTCTTCTGAACAAAGAGGACAAGAGGACATGCGGAAAACGCTTCCCTCGTGGTACCCATCTCATGTATACCGATTGCCCTCTTGTCCTCCTGTCCTCCTTGTTTGAGATTTTTGCGTGAGCGATCTAACCAAGTCCGTCACCCTCTCCACCCTGCAACGCCTGCGCCAGCAGGGCGAGAAGATTGCCGTGCTCACCGCGTATGATGCCGGATTTGCGCACCTTGCCGAAGAAGCCGGGGTGGAGGTGATCCTGGTGGGCGATTCCCTCGGCATGGTGGTGCAGGGCCACGCCTCGACGCTGCCGGTCAAGCTGGCGGAAATGAGTTATCACACCCGATGTGTGGCGCGTGGCGTCCAGCGGGCCTTGATCGTGTCCGACATGCCCTTTGCCAGCTTCCAACAAAGCCCCGGGCAGGCCTACGCTTCAGCCGCGCGGCTGATGGCCGCAGGCGCCAACATGGTCAAGCTGGAAGGCGGCGCCGTCATGCTGGAAACCGTGCGCTTTCTGGTGCAGCGCGGCATCCCGGTGTGTGCGCATCTGGGTTTGCTGCCCCAGTCCGTCAATCAGCTGGGTGGCTACAAGGTTCAGGCCCGGGACGCGTCAAGCGCGAACCAGTTGCTGGCCGACGCCCGGGCGCTGGAACAGGCCGGTGCGGGATTGCTGGTGCTGGAATCGATTCCGGCAATCCTGGGCAGGCAGGTGACCGAATCGCTGGCCATCCCAACCATCGGCATCGGCGCCGGGCCCGACTGCAGCGGCCAGGTCCTGGTGCTGCAGGACGTGCTGGGCGTCTATCCCCAGCCGCCCAAATTTTCCAAGAACTTCATGGCTGGGGCCGGTTCCATCCAGGGAGCCTTCAAGGCCTATGTCGCAGCGGTTAAATCCGGCGCTTTCCCAGGGCCGGAACACAGTTTTCAATAGGCGCCATGCAGCTCGTTCCATCCCCAGACGAACTGCGCAATGTGTTGGCCGGGCAACCGGCGTGCGCCTTTGTCCCCACCATGGGCAACCTGCACGCGGGCCATCTGTCCCTGGTCAAACAGGCCCGGTCGAGCGGTCGGCCGGTGGTGGTGAGCATCTTCGTCAATCCACTGCAATTTGGCGCCGACGAGGATTTCGAATCCTACCCGCGCACACTTGAGGCCGACTGCGCACTGCTCGAAGGCGAGGCTGATGTCGTCTTCACACCGTCTATCGCGGACCTGTATCCGGTGCCTCAGCGGTTCTATGTGACGCCGCCCGATGAACTGGCCAATGACCTGTGCGGGGCCTTCCGTCCGGGGCATTTTCGCGGCGTGGCCACGGTGGTCTTGAAGCTGTTCAACCTGGTGCAGCCGGCCCTGGCGTTTTTTGGCAAGAAGGATTACCAGCAATTGGCCGTGATCCGCCAAATGACGGCGCAGTTCAATTTGCCGATCGATATCCTCGCCGGTGAGACCGTGCGCGCTACTGACGGCTTGGCCCTGTCGTCCCGCAATGCCTATCTTTCCATTGAAGAACGGCGGGAAGCGCCGCGCCTCTACCAGGCCTTGAAGACTCTGGCTGATCAGCTAAGCGGTGGAAGCCGAGACTTTTCCGCCCTTGAGGCCATGGGCTGGCAAACTCTGGAATCCGCTGGCTGGAAGGTGGACTATATGGCCATCCGCCGTCCGGACCTTATCCGCTCCGACTCGTCCGACACGCGGTTCGTGGTGCTGGGCGCTGCCCGTCTCGGCAAGACCCGGCTTATTGACAACCTGGAAGTTGGGCTTTCAGGCCCACACGTTTATAATTTAAGTCTTTCCTAATAAAGGAGCACCGATCATGCAAAGAACGATGCTCAAGTCCAAGCTGCATCGGATCAGGGTCACCCATTCTGAACTTCACTACGAGGGCTCCTGCGCCATTGACCTGGACCTGCTTGAGGCTGCCAATATTCACGAGTATGAGCAGATCCAGATGTACAACGTGTCCAATGGGAAGCGCTTCACCACCTATGCCATCGGCGCGGCGCGCGGCTCGGGGATCATTTCAGTAAATGGCGCCGCAGCCCACAAGGCCAATCCGGGCGATATCGTGATCATCGCCACCTACGCGATCTACAGCGAGCTTGAATTGGCCCGGTACCAGCCCAATCTGGTTTACGTCGATGAACGGAACTGCATCGTTGACCAACGAACTTCGATCCCTGTTCAAGCCGCTTGATCACCTTGACGGAATCGAGCAGGCGACGGGGTTAGCCATTCCTCCCTCTCACGCCAGCGGACGGGCGGTTCCGCATCCGGCGGTTCTTAACAAGCGCTGGAATCGTCGCACGGTATAGAGCAGCGACCCCGGATCCAGACGATCCAGGGAAGGACTTCTGGAAGGCTTGGTTCAGGTGGCTGGCGCCACTGTTCCGCAACGATCCCCATTCGTTCGAGGCCACTCGAGCAGAGGAATTCCACCTCCAAGCAAGTGTGCCCTGCCCGGTACAGGCAAAGAAAAAGCGGGCCAAGGCCCGCTTCTTGAAGCACTTTCTAATTCAATCCCTGTTGCCCATCACGGCCATCAGAATATTCAGCAGATTGATGAACAAGTTGTAGATGTCCAGATAGATGGCCAGTGTCGCCATGATGTAATTGGTTTCGCCTCCGTTGACCACACGGCTCACATCAAACAGCAGAAAACCGGAGAACAACAGCACGGCCACACCCGACAGCGCCAGAGCAAACGCCGGAATTTGAAAGAACAGATTGGCCAGGGAAGCGACAATCAGCAGCACGATGCCCACCATCAGGAACTTGCCGAGGAAGCTGAAGTCTCGCTTGGACGTGGTGGCAATACCCGCCAGCACGAAGAAAATCGCGCTGGTGCCGCCCGCCGCCAATCCGATAATCTGGCCGCCGTTGGATAACCTCAACGCGACCTGCAGGATCGGCCCCAGCAACAGGCCCATCATCAAAGTGAAAGCCAAGAGGAGCACAACGCCCAAAGGGCTGTTGCGCGATGCGGATACGCCAAACATCAGACCCATCATGAGCGCGAAGGATCCGAGACCAAACATCATCGGATGCTGGGCGGCCCACGCAAAGTTCATGCTGGTGCCGACAAGCGCTCCGATCACCGTCGGGATCAAGGACAAGGCCAGGAGCATATAGGTGTTGCGCAGGACCTTGTTGCGCGAGACGGCCAAGTCGCCGGTCTGGGGAATCATCTGAATATTGGGTTGCATTAATGCGGTTCCTAAATTGAAAGACCAGACGCTAAGACTAACGGAACCAGCAATAGGTTTCAATCCTTCGGGCTGGGGAAAGATCAACGCATGCATTAGAATTACCCGTTTTATTGTCAATCGATTCTGCAATGGCATTAATTGTCCAGAAATACGGCGGGACTTCAGTCGGAAGCCCCGAACGCATCCGAAACGTCGCGGAACGGGTGGCCAAATATCGGGCCCAAGGCCACCAGTTGGTGGTGGTGGTTTCCGCCATGTCGGGAGAAACCAATCGCCTGATCGCCCTGGCAAAACAAATCCAGGCCCAGCCCAATCCGCGCGAACTGGACGTGATGGTCGCCACCGGCGAGCAAGTCACCATTGCGCTGTTGGCCATGGCGTTAAAAGACTTGGGCCTGAAGGCCAAGAGCTACACCGGCTGGCAGGTTCCTATCCGCACCAACAATGCCTACACGAAGGCCCGGATCGAGGATATTGACGACAAGGCGCTGCGCACCGATTTGGAAACCGGCTACGTTATTGTCGTGGCAGGTTTCCAGGGAGTGGATGGCGACGGTAACATCACCACGCTGGGACGCGGCGGTTCCGACACCACGGGGGTAGCCCTGGCGGCCGCGCTCAAAGCGGATGAGTGCCAGATCTACACGGATGTGGACGGGGTCTACACCACTGATCCCCGCATCGTGCCGCAGGCGCGCAAACTCGATACCATCACGTTCGAGGAAATGCTTGAACTGTCCAGCCTGGGTTCCAAGGTATTGCAGATTCGCGCGGTCGAATTTGCCGGCAAGTACAAGGTTAAACTGCGGGTGCTGTCCAGCTTTGCCGAGGAAGGCGATGGCACCCTCATTACTTTCGAGGAAGACACCATGGAACAACCCATCATCTCCGGTATTGCCTTCAATCGGGATGAAGCCAAAGTCACGGTCCTTGGCGTACCAGACCGCCCCGGCGTGGCTTACCAAATCCTCGGCCCGGTGGCGGATGCCAACGTCGACGTGGACATGATCATCCAGAACGTGGGGGCGAACAACACGACTGATTTCACCTTCACCGTTCACCGCAACGACTTCGCCCGGACCATGGAAATCTGCAAGACCACCGCGGCAGCCCTCGACGCGCGCGAGGTGGTCGGCGACGACAAGATCGCCAAAGTGTCGGCGGTGGGAGTTGGGATGCGCTCCCACGTCGGCATTGCGCGCAGCATGTTCGAGGCCTTGGCCAAGGAAGGCATCAACATCCAGATGATCTCCACCTCCGAAATCAAGATTTCCGTAGTGGTGGAAGACAAGTATATGGAGTTGGCGGTACGCGTTTTGCATCAGGCATTTGGACTCGACAAGGCTGCCTGAGCACATCATCGTTGTTCCTGGTGGCGTGACAGGCCGTGTTCCGGTATCATGCCGCCCTTCCGGAGACGTGGCCGAGAGGTCGAAGGCACTCCCCTGCTAAGGGAGCATACCGGCTTAAACCGGTATCAAGGGTTCGAATCCCTTCGTCTCCGCCAAATTGGGAAAGATGCCAGGGTGAGAACCCTGCAGAGTTCACAGTGTATAATTTCGCGGTCTCAGCGCGCCCGTAGCTCAGCTGGATAGAGTACTTGGCTACGAACCAAGGGGTCGGGAGTTCGAATCTCTCCGGGCGCGCCATAAAATCAAACAGTTATAAAATTCCAGCTCGCTTAATTTTGATCCGGCTAGCACGGGGCTAGCAGAACGAATATCAAGACATCGGCGATTTTCAATCAACAAGATTGATATCTGCCTTGACTACGTTGTTTGCATCACCTAGTGGGAGAACCCCTTTGGCCTCTGGGCTAAAAGGATCGTCGTGCCCGTAGTCTGATGTGCGTCTTGGGCGGTTGCGCCGGAACGTTGCCTTATTGATTGAGGCGCTCTGTTCGTAACAACTCCAGAGGATCCACCTTGAAAACTGATACACCGGAATCTAGCCGCAAGGCACTGATCGACGCACTGCTTCTCAAGCTCCCTGGGGTAAGCGCAAAAAGGATCGGCGGCCTTGATGCCTACCTCGTCAGCGAAAAAATGTTCGCTTGCATCAGCGGTG
>JBAWGM010000240.1:0-3510 GCA_049592895.1 Thiobacillaceae bacterium
CTTCTGCTTCATGCCGCCGGACAGCCGCCCCGCCAGACGGCGGGTGAAGGCGGCCAGGCCGGTCATCTGCATCAGTTCGGCATAGCGCTCGGCGCGAGCGTCTTTCGGCACTCCCTGGAGGTCGGCGTAGAGGTCGAGGTTTTCCTGCACGCTGAGATCCTCGTACAGCCCGAAGCGCTGCGGCATGTAGCCCAGCGTCGCCTGCACCGCGAGCGACTCGCGCGTCGCATCCAGGCCCAGGACCTGGATGGTGCCGGCGTCCGGGACCAGCAGCCCTGCGGCCAGGCGCATGAGGGTGGTCTTGCCCGCGCCGTCCGGCCCGATCAGGCCGGTTACCGCGCCGGGGCGGATGGCGAAGCTCACGCCATCCAGGGCCTGAACCTTGCGTTTGCCGGAAGCGAAGGATTTGGCTAACTCCGCTGCGACCAGCACCGGCGTCTCATCCACCGCCGGGCTCCCGTCTCATCCGCCGTCCTTGCAGGGATCCACCCCCTGGGCCGGTGCCGGCTGATCCAGGGAAATGGTCACGGTCGCGGGCATGCCCATGCGCAGTTCGTTCTGCCCTTCGCACACGAACACCCGGGCCTGGTACACCAGACTGGAACGAATATCGGTAGTCTCCACCGACTTGGGGGTGAACTCGGCGCTGGGCGAAACATAGCCGACCCAGGCTCGATAGCGTTTCTCCGGGTGGCTGTCGGTATGCACCCAGGCCCGCGCGCCCACCGGCACGCGGCCCAACTGGGTCTCGGACAGATAGGT
This sequence comes from Thiobacillaceae bacterium, assembly GCA_049592895.1. GTDB lineage: Bacteria > Pseudomonadota > Gammaproteobacteria > Burkholderiales > Thiobacillaceae > DASQBT01. The sequence goes on from JBAWGM010000240.1 coordinate 763, forward strand.
CCGCACCCAGACCGGGTCGATCAGCGCCAGCGTGAGAACCGGCTTCTGCGGCGAGGCCATGTCGCCAGGTTCCAGAATGCGGTTCTCGATGATCCCGTCGGAAGGTGCGTCGAGTTCGCCTTCGCGGATATCGCGCTGGATGACGGCCACCGCCGCTTCGTTGGCTTTGAGCGTTGCCTGCGCCCCCGCGATATCCTCCTTGCGCGGCCCCAGTTCGGCCAGGCGCAGCGTCTGCTGTGCCGCTTTCAATTGCGCTTGCGCCTTGTCCAGGGCGAATCTCGCGCTGTCCGCCTGCTGCCTGGAAATGAAATGTTTGGCCACCAGATCCACCTGGCGCCGGTAATAGGCTTCGGCATCCGCAACGGCGACCTGGGCCGCGTCGTGCTGGGCGCGGGTCTGGCGTATCTCTTCCGGACGCGAGCCGGCTTTGAAGCGCGCCACCACTTCGCGCTGGGCTGCTGCCTGCGCCTGGCCCTGGTCCAGGGTGCGATGCAGGCGTTCGGTATCCAGGGTGGCCAGAACCTGACCTTGCTTCACCCGGTCGCCCTCGCGCACCAGAATCGTGTCGATGCGCCCGCTGGCGTTGAAGGCCAGTTCCACCTGGCGAATGTCCACGTTGCCCTGCAGGCTCAGTTCGGTCTGTACGGTGTTGCCGTGGTGGCGGAACCACCAGACCCCCGCGACCAGGGCGGCCGCGACGACGAGGACGAGCAGGAAGATCTTCGGTTTCATGTCACGTCCTTTGTCTTTGTTTGGTCGGCATTGCGCTGACCCGGGACGTCATGGCTGACGGCGACCGGGTTGTCCGGTTAGGGATTAACTTGCAACCAGGTCCGCCGCCAGAAAATGCCATACACGATTCATTTCGACGATGGCAGAAATCATCGCGGTGTCACCGCTTGAGTGCAAGCCTGATCGCTGCAGGGTGGAACTCAATAACGGCGGGTTCCATGCGGCTTACGGCGCAAGCATCGTGCTCATGAGCGGGCAAACTAGGTCCGCCCCAGATAATCCCGCTTGCCCAGTTCCACTCCGTTGTGCCGCAGGATGTCGTAGGCCGTGGTGATGTGGAAGAAGAAGTTCGGCAGCACGCGGTTGAGCAGATACGCCTGCCCGCTATAGGTCAGCATCGTATCGCCGCGCGGGATGTTGATTTCCTTCTCTTCAGTGCCGTCGATGCTCTCCGGCGCAAAGCCGTTCACGAACTCGATCGTCTTCTTCACCCGCTCGATCAGCTCGCCAAACGTCTGCTCCGTGTTGTCGAACTTGGGCGACTCCACCCCCGCCAGGTAGGCGGCGCCGTTCTTGGCGGCATCCGCCGCGATCTGTATCTGCTTCGCAAACGCGAACATGTCCGGATACAGCCGGCAATTGACCAGGGCTGCCGGATCGATCTTCTTTTCCTCGCAATGCGCCGCCGCCTTTTCCAGAATGGCGACGAGGTTGTTCAACATGCGGACAAACACCGGCACGGATGCCTGATACATGGTTAGGCTCATGGTGTGCGCTCCCTTGAAACAGAAGAAACAGGTGAAACAGAAGACAACCGCGACTGATTACCGCTTACGGCGCTTTTCGGAACAACGGATTATCGCTTTGTTGGTCTTCCGGTCAAGGCAATAGCGCAGATCGCCATGGGGCAGATTGACAGCGCGAAACTTTCTTACCGTGCGCTTGTGCATCCTGTGGTGGTGGCCAGCCTTGACCGGGGCAGAAGCCGATTCCATCTTGTCTGCTGCCGGCGCCGCGCCCATGTCAGCCGCCAGCGCAAAGTTTACGGCGCATAGCAAGGGCAGGGTGAATATCCAAGTTTTCATGAGTTCTCCTTCAATTCGCCATTGACACAATGACTACGGACGGCAGGGAAACAACCTTGATAATAACCGGGAGGCCGCTCTGGGCATAGGGAGAAAGCAAAGACCTGCGGGTTATCCTCATTTCTGGTCCAGGAATCCGCGCCTATTCAGCCGGCATGGCTGATCCGGTAGCGCCAGCCGTTTTCATGGGCTGCAATGACGATACGCGCACAGGCTTCCGCATCCGAATCCGCCTGATGATGGCGCAGGGCTATGCCCAGATGGCGGCAGACATCGGGCAGCCTGGTTGGAAAGATGTCCCACTGCGCCCGCGCCAGCCGCACCGTGCAGACGAAGGGCAGGGGCGGCGCCGCAAGCCCGTAGCTCGCGCAGCATGCGCCCAGTACGCCGCGGTCGAACGGCGCGTTGTGCGCGGCGAGAAACTCCACCCCCGCCAGGTTGCGTGCGATGCCGGTCCACACTGCATCGAAGCTCGATGCATGCTTCACGTCATTCCACGACAGGCCATGAATGTGGGTAAAGGCAAACTGCGGCGAAGGCGGGCGTATGCGTTCATGCAGGCGGGCAATGATGTGTCCATGCTCCACGATCACGACGCCAACTGCGCAGGCGCTGTCCTGGCTGTGGTTGGCGGTCTCGAAGTCGATGGCGGCGAAGCGGGTCATCGGGATGCGGCTATTTCAGCGGCGGTACACGATCTTCATCCGAGCGCGGAGGCGAATTGCTCCGCCTGGCCGAACGGCGCGACCCCGATCAGCCAGGCATGGCCCCACAGCGCGAACCATGCATACGCGACGACGCCCACCGCCACCGCCACCCCATCGCGCCACCACGGCCCCGCCGGATACCGCGTGCCGGCCGCCCGGTCGCGGCGCCGTGCCGACACGTAATCCGCGATCGCCCAGGCGAGGAAGGCGCCGAACAGCAGCAC
>JBAWGM010000241.1:0-4256 GCA_049592895.1 Thiobacillaceae bacterium
CGGCCGGTCCATTTGCATAACGGTGAGGACGCGGCAACCTGATGTTTGAACGCCATGCCGGGGGGGAAAAGGCTCTGCTGGTTGCCCTGGATTTTGGCGAGCCGGACTTTCTGGACAGCACCGAAGAATTACAACGTCTGGCGGAATCGGCCGGTCTCGACATTCCGGGGCTGATCAAGGGCAAGCGCAGCCGTCCCGATCCGCGCTATTTTGTCGGCAGCGGCAAGGCGGAGGAGATCGGCGTCCAGGTGGCCGCAACTGGCGCCGAGGTCGTCATTTTCAATCACGAACTTTCACCCGCACAGGAACGGAACCTGGAAAAGTTGATAAGTTGCCGGGTGGTGGATCGGGTCAGCCTGATTCTGGACATTTTTGCCCGTCGTGCTCAAAGCGCTGAGGGCAAGCTGCAGGTGGAACTGGCGCAGCTTGCCCATTTGTCCACCCGGCTGGTGCGCGGCTGGACCCACTTGGAACGGCAAAAGGGCGGTATCGGCCTGCGCGGCCCGGGTGAAACCCAGCTCGAAACCGACCGCCGCTTGATCGGCAAGCGGGTCAAGCTGCTCAAGGCACGGCTCGAAAAGCTGGAGAAGCAGCGCGAAGTCCAGCGTCGGGCGCGGGCCCGCAATCAAGTGTTTTCCGTTACCGTGGTGGGCTATACCAACGCCGGCAAGTCCACCCTGTTTAACGCCCTGACGCGGGCCGGCGTGTACGCGGCCGACCAGTTATTCGCTACCGTGGACACCACAAGCCGCAAGCTCTATTTGTCCGGTTGCGGCGAAGTGGTGCTGTCGGATACGGTCGGCTTCATCACCCAGCTTCCGCACGAGCTGATTGCCGCCTTCCATGCCACCCTTGAAGCCGCCACCCGGGCGGACCTGCTGCTGCACGTGGTCGACGGGGCGAGCCCGATTCGGGACCATCAGATCGACGAGGTCAACCAGGTTTTGCAGCAGATCGGCGCAAGCCAAATCGCGCAATTGCAGGTACTCAACAAAATCGATCTGACGCGGCTGGAGCCGGGAATCGAGCGGGACGAATATGGTAAGATGGTTTCCGTTCGGGTTTCCGCCAGAACCGGTGCCGGGCTTGATCTTCTACGGCAGGCGATTGTGGACGCGGCAAATTCCCATCGCGCCGGCGGAGATCTTCCGGATGACAACCCCTCCATTCCTTTATCTATCTCTGCTTAGATCCTAACTCATGGCCTGGAACGACCCGCAGTGGGGCAAGAACAATAATGCCGGTCCACCCGACCTGGATGAACTGTGGCGTCGTCTGAACCAACGGCTCAGTGGCCTATTTGGCGGCAAGGGTGGGGGCGGCGGAGATGAAGGGTCCGGCCCCAGCCTGCCGAAAAACCTCGTCGGCCTGGTTCTGGCTTTGACGTTCCTGGTCTGGGTGGCGAGCGGCTTTTACATTGTTGACGCGGGCAGCAAAGGTATTGTGCTGCGCTTTGGCAAGTACACCGAAACCACCGAGCCCGGCGCCCGCTGGCACCTCCCGTGGCCGATTGAATCGCACGAAATTGTCAATGTGTCCTCGGTACGCACCCTCGAGGTCGGCTATTCCGGTTCCGCCCGCAACAAGAAGCTTTCCGAATCGTTAATGCTGACTGACGAACAGAACATCGTCGACCTTCAATTTGCGGTGCAATACATCCTCAAGGATGCCAAGGACTACCTGTTCAACAACCAGTTCGACGACGATACGGAGATCGTCAAACAGGTGGCGGAAAGTGCCATGCGGGATGTCGTCGGCAAGAGCAGGATGGACTTTGTACTGTACGAAGGCCGCGCCGAAGTGGCTGCGCGTGCCAAGAAACTGATGCAGCAAATACTCGACCGTTACAAGACCGGAATCAGCATCAGCCAGGTAACGCTGCAGAATGTTCAGCCGCCGGAACAGGTGCAGGCATCGTTTGACGACGCGGTGAAGGCAAACCAGGATCGGGAACGTCTCAAGAACGAAGCCCAGGCTTATGCAAACGACGTGGTGCCGCGCGCGACGGGTGTAGCCTCGCGCCTGCAGCAGGAATCGGAAGGCTATCGCCAGGCGGTGATCGCAAACTCGGAAGGTGAGGCGAGCCGCTTCAGCCAGATTGAGGCTCAATACAAGAAAGCTCCGGTGGTAACGCGCGAGCGCATCTATCTCGACAACATGCAGCAGGTCTTGACCAACACTTCCAAGGTGATAGTGGACCAGAAGGGAGGCAGCAATCTGCTTTATCTGCCATTGAACAAGTTGCAGGAAATGTCTTCCCAGCCCTCTCTGCAGGCGCCTGAGGTGCTTGCGCCGCCGGCGACTGTGACACCGCCCGCGAGCGAGTCCGACACTGCGCCGTCCCGCTCCCGCGACGCATTTCGCAGCCGCGACCGGGAGGATCGTCCATGATGAACCGTCTTCCTTACCTCGCCGTTGGGGCGCTGGTCGTCTTGCTGATCTTGAATTCGGTGTTCTATCGGGTTGATCAGCGCGAGTTTGCGCTGGTGATCCAGTTCGGTGAAATTGTCGAGGTGCAGAAGGAACCCGGTCTGCATGTCAAATTGCCGCTGGTCCAGAATGTGCGCTTTTTTGATTCCCGTATCCGTACTTCCGACGAAAAGGATGCCGAGCGCTTCCTGACTTCGGAAAAGAAGAACGTACTGGTGGACTCTTTCATCAAATGGCGGGTGATCGATCCCAAACAGTATTTCATATCGGTGCAGGGTGACGGCGTCAAGGCCGAGACCCGCCTGCGCCAGACCGTCAACGACGGACTGCGTGCAGAATTCGGCAGGCGTACCGTGCATGACGTGGTGTCCGGCGGACGCGATCAGATCATGAGCATCATTACCGCAAAGGCGGATCAGGATGCAGCCCAGATCGGTGTTCAGGTGGTGGACGTGCGGCTCAAGCGGGTTGATCTGTCCGAGGAAATCAGCGAATCCGTGTACCGGCGCATGGACGCAGAACGCAAACGGGTTGCCAACCAACTGCGCTCCACCGGCGCGGCGGAAGCGGAAAAAATCAAGGCGGATGCCGACCGGCAGAAGCAGGTCGTCATCGCTGACGCTTACCGCGATGCCCAGCGCATCAAGGGCGAGGGAGATGCCAAGGCGGCGGCGATCTATGCGGCAGCCTACGGGAAGGATCCCGAATTCTATGCATTCTATCGCTCCATGCAGGCCTACAAGGAAAGCTTCCGCACCAAGAGCGACGTGATGGTGCTGGACCCCAGTTCCGATTTCTTCAAATACATGAAGAATCCGCGCGCCGGCCGCGCGAAATAACTGCCGCAGATGAAGATGAGCGATTGGCTGATCGCGATTGCCCTTGTGTTGGTCTTGGAGGGGATATTGCCCCTGGCGGCGCCGGCGCTCTGGCGTGACGCTTTCCGCCGCGCTACCCAACTGAACGACGGTCAGTTGCGCTTCATGGGAGCGGTTTCCATGGTGGGCGGTGTGTTGTTGCTGATGCTTTTCAAATGAATCCCGCCATGCGCGCCTGGCTGCTGCCCGAACATCTTGAAGACGTGCTGCCGCCCCAGGCGTGGAAGATGGAAGGTTTGCGCCGCACCCTGCTCGACCAATTTCGTGCGCGCGGCTACCAGTTGGTCATTCCGCCCATGATCGAGTATCTGGATTCGCTGTTGTCGGGAGCGGGCACGGATCTGGATCTCAAGACCTTCAAGCTGGTGGACCAACTTTCCGGCCGCCTGATGGGCGTGCGTGCCGACATCACCCCTCAGGTGGCACGCATCGACGCCCACCTGCTGGGGCATAATCCGGTCAACCGCCTGTGCTATGCCGGCAGCGTGCTGCATGCCCAGCCTGACGGCTACCATCGTTCGCGCGAGCCTATTCAGCTGGGCGCCGAACTCTATGGCGAAACCGGCGCACAGGCCGATCTTGAAATCATTCAGCTCATGCTCGATGGACTTGCGGCGGCGGGACTCGGCCAGTTGCAACTGGATCTGGGCCATGTCGGCATTTACCGGGCGCTGGCCAGGGTCGCGGCACTCAATGGCGAGTCAGAGCAGGCCTTGTTCCGCGCCCTGCAGTCCAAGAATGCAAGCGAAGTGGCAGCCTTGACTCAGAGCATAGCGCCGCAGTACCGCGATGCTTTCCTGGCGCTGACCGAACTCTATGGCGATGCAGGCATTCTTCAGCTTGCCCGCCGGCGCCTGCCGCCCTTGCCCGAACTGGGCCGGGCATTGGACGACTTGACGGCAATGGCTGCGGGCCTGACCGGACGCGGTGTGGAGGTCGCCTTTGACC
>JBAWGM010000242.1:0-1694 GCA_049592895.1 Thiobacillaceae bacterium
GCGTGGATTGCGCACCTTCAGCGCTTCGTCGCAGGCTTCGAGGGCGCGCAGATTGTTTTCCAGGACCTTTGCAGATCTGTATACAGTCATTGCAGACTAGCAGATGAACAGACCTAAGAAACCATAGTTTATTAGGGCTAATCAGATGAGGGAACAAGCTTTGCATGACTGCATGAAACGCAGATTGAGCCAGACAGGCATTTTGGCAGCGCTAGGTGCGGCCCTCCTCTTTGGCGCGGGAACACCGCTTGCGAAGACGCTGCTGGAAACAGTCAATCCATGGCTGCTGGCGGGGCTGCTGTATCTGGGCTCAGGAATCGGCCTGACCGCGTATCGCGTCCTCAGTCGCGCAGCGGCCGTCCGTCTTTCCCGAATTCAAGCCTGCTGCTTCGCCGGGGCGATTCTTGCGGGCGGCATCGCGGGCCCTGTCCTGTTGATGTTCGGCCTTACCGGCATGCCCGCATCGGATGCTTCGCTTCTGCTAAATGCCGAAAGCGTGTTCACCGCCTTGCTGGCCTGGTTCGTTTTCAAGGAGAACGTCGACTTCCGCATTGCACTGGGCATGGGTTCAATTGTGGCCGGCGCGCTGGTCCTGAGCTGGCCCGGGGAAACGAAGCTTGAAGGAATAGCCCCCACCCTTGCGGTTCTTGGCGCGTGCCTTGCGTGGGCAATCGACAACAACCTGACGCGCAAGGTTTCCTTTGCAGATTCAACCTGGATTGCTTCACTAAAGGGCTTGGTGGCGGGCTCCGTAAACCTGGTGCTGGCGCTCTCTCTGGGCGCCTCGATGCCGAAGGCAGCGAGTTTGGCAGGCGGGTTGATCGTGGGACTGTTTGCCTATGGCGTCAGCCTGTCGCTATTTGTCGTGGGCTTGCGCCATCTTGGCACCGCACGCACGGGAGCCTACTTCGCCATCGCGCCATTCTTTGGCGCCGTGCTTGCGGTGCTGATGGGTGAACCGTTCACGCTGCCGTTGACTCTGGCCGGCGCCTTGATGGCGCTGGGTGCCTGGCTGCACGTGACGGAGCGCCACGTGCACGAGCATTATCACGAGGCGACCGAGCACGATCACGAGCACCTTCACGATGAGCACCATCAACACCGGCACGACTATCCTGTGCCGCCCGGCCTTGCGCATAGCCATCTGCACAGGCACGACCCGCAGACACATTCGCATCCTCATTACCCGGATATCCACCATAGGCATGAACACTGACCGGGATTTCAATTCGCGCGCCGCGATCACAAGACTTATTTGAGAGGAGGCTGAGCATGCCAGGCTCAACGGACCCGAAAACTGACTTGAGCAATGAGTTCCCGCTGGAGCCCGGTCTGATCTATCTGAACCACGCCGCGGTGGCGCCTTGGCCGCGCCGCACGGCAGAGGCAGTCAAGGCCTTCGCCGAGGAAAATCTGCATCGGGGGTCATGGGACTATCCCAAATGGGTCCAGACCGAGGCGCGACTGCGCGAACAATGCCGGCTGCTGCTCAACGCTCCTTCGGCATCGGATATCGCCCTGCTCAAGAATACGTCCGAGGCGCTGTCGGTGGTGGCCCACGGGCTCGACTGGCATACCGGCGACAATGTCGTGATCAGCGACCAGGAGTTTCCCTCCAATCGCATTGTCTGGGAATCCCTCGCGCCACAGGGCGTGGAAACGCGCCAGGCTGATCTGACTTCGGCTGCCTCGCC
>JBAWGM010000243.1:0-4088 GCA_049592895.1 Thiobacillaceae bacterium
GGTTGTGTGAGCGCATCGATAACCGCTTCACGCGATGTTTCATAAATGGCCGTAGCCTCGAAATTGCCGTTAAGCAGAACAAGTAGAACGGCATCGAATTCCTTCTTGATGTCGATGGAACCAATCCGTTGTCCGGGTTTGCTGCCTTCGAGGACACATCGACCTTTGATTTGAAGTCGAAACTCTCGCCCATCGCGAGTTTCGATTGCGTCGTAGCCCGCCTGTCTCGCAGGGGTGAGCGTGAGGCCTAAGATACGAGCTGCTTCGTACTCAGCCACTTCACCGGTGATGCCGAGAGGTTTTCCCGTGAGCTGACGATACCGCTGAGCGAGTTTCTTCGCTTCTGACAGAATTTCAAGGATCGCGGTGGTCGTCATCAATAGGCCCAACGAATGAAATGGAGTCCCCCACCCCGTTCGGCATCGTGTGTGCGAGGGTAGGTGTACCGATCAATCGAAAGAGGACGAGAATCAAGGGGACCGTGGTCGACTTTGTTTTTTGGCCAATGAGCCAGATACGTTTCTCCGCGCAACCCTCAGTCCCTCACGACAAATCGTTCACATACCAGTCCATCGCCTCCGCCAACCCTTCCGCCATGTGGTGGCTGGGCTCGTAGCCGAGCAGCCTGCGCGCCTTGGTCACGTCGGCCTGGGAATGCCGGACGTCACCGGCGCGAAAGTCCCGGTAGGTGGGCTTGAAGCCTTCCAGGTGCGGAAAGCGCGGCGCGAGGTTGACGCGGATCGCCTCGAACAAGTCATTGAGTGTGGTGCGGTCGCCGACGGCGACGTTGTACATCTGATTCACCGCCTCGGGGTTTTCCGTGGTCGCCGACAGGATATTGGCCTGGATGACGTTGTCGATGTAGCAAAAATCGCGGCTGGTCTCGCCGTCGCCGTTGACGTACACCGGCAGATTGCGGATCAGACTGGCAACCCAGAGGGGGATGACCGCGGCGTATGCACCGTTGGGATCCTGGCGGCGGCCGAATATATTGAAGTAGCGCAGGCCGATAGACTGGGTGCCGTAACTCCGGGCAAACACGTCGGCATAGAGCTCGTTCACATACTTGGTAACGGCGTAGGGCGACAGGGGTTTGCCGATCTGGTCCTCCACCTTGGGCAGCCCGGGGTGATCGCCATAGGTCGAACTGGATGCGGCATAGACGAAACGTTTGCAGCCCGCGTCCCGGCTGGCCACCAGCATATTAACAAAGCCCGTGACGTTGGAGGCGTTGGTCAGCAAGGGGTCCTCAATGGAGCGCGGTACGGAACCCAGCGCCGCCTGATGCAGCACGTAATCCACCCCCGCGCAGGCCTGCCGGCAGTCGTCCAGCGCGCGGATATCACCGAACACGAAGCGGAAATTTTCCCATTTGGCAGCGCCGACACTGTCCCGAATCTGATCCAGGTTCTTCTGATAGCCGGTGGCAAAATTGTCCAGTCCCACAACCCGCTGGCCCAGATTGAGTAGGGCTTCCGCCAGATTGCAGCCGATAAACCCCGCAGCCCCGGTAATCAGCCAGGTTTGAGGCGAGGATTGCAGCACTCCGCATGCTTCCGCATAGCGCGACATCAAAGCCTCCAGAGCTTGAAACCCGCCGCCAATACCGTAGCCGGATCATGCGCGCACTTCACATCGGTGAACACACCGCCCTTCTTGAGCCTCGCAGTCAGTTCGCCGAAAGGCTTATCCAGATAGGTCCGGTGGGCCACGGCGGCAACCACGGCGTCGCACAAGGGCAAGTCGTCCCACTGGGTCAGACTGATGCCGTATTCGTGTTGCGCCTCGCGCGGCTCGCCCAGGGGGTCATGCACCGTTACTTCACAACCAAACGATTGAAGTTCTCGCACCACATCGACAACTTTTGAATTGCGCAGATCCGGACAGTTTTCCTTGAAAGTCAGTCCCAGCACATTGACCTTCGCGCCTCTCACCTGCACCCCGTTGGCGATCATCTGCTTGACCGTCTGTTGCGCCACATAAGCGCCCATGCCGTCATTAATGCGCCGCCCAGCCAGGATCACCTGGGGGTGATAACCCAGCATGTCGGCCTTATGGGTGAGATAGTACGGATCCACACCGATGCAATGGCCCCCAACCAGCCCCGGACGGAAAGGCAGGAAGTTCCACTTGGTGCCCGCCGCCTGCAGCACTTCCAGAGTGTCGATGTCCATCTTGTGGAAAATCAGCGCCAGCTCATTCATTAGTGCGATATTCAGGTCACGCTGCGTGTTTTCGATGACCTTGGCCGCTTCCGCGACCTTGATGGAAGTGGCCTTGTGTATGCCTGCCGTAATCACGCTGCCGTAGAGCTGCGCCACCTTTTCCAGGGTGGCGGCGTCATCGCCGGACACCACCTTCTTGATCCGGGTGATGGTGTGTTCCTTGTCCCCCGGGTTCACTCGCTCGGGCGAGTAGCCGACGTGAAAATCCCGCATCCATTTCATCCCGGAATGCTCTTCCAGAATGGGGATGCACACGTCCTCGGTGGCGCCGGGATATACCGTCGATTCATACACGACCGTGGCGCCTTTCTTCATATGCTTGCCCACCGTGGTGGAGGAACCCACAAGCGGGGAGAAATCGGGGATATGCGCTTCATCCACGGGGGTGGGCACGGCAACGATGATGAAGTCCGCCTGCGCCAGTTCGGTCGGATCGGTTGTCACTCTCAGGCGCGTCGCAGCCTGCAGGTCCTGCGTCGAAACCTCACCGGTGGGGTCGCAAAATCGCCGGTAGTTGTCGATCTTTTCCGCGGACAGGTCATAACCGATGGTGTCATACTGCTTTCCGAATTCTGCCGCCAGGGGCAAACCCACGTACCCCAGACCAACCAGTGCCACTGTGCTCATTTAGAAAGGTCTCCCGATGCTGAACAAACGGTTTCGTCCGGTGCAATTCTACCCAAGGTTCGGAACAAACCCGATCTGCCCGGGGGCATATATCGCAAACTTTGTTTGCAAAGCCTGGGCCAGCCTGCTGCTGGGGCTCGCTCTTGCATTGCCCGCCCATGCGGACGTGGCGGATACCCTGACCCGCATCAAGCCATCCATTGTAGGCATAGGCAGCTATGAACCTGGCCGCAGTCCGGGCGGACAGCTCAAGGGCACCGGTTTCGTGGTGGGGGACGGCAGGACCGTGGCAACCTGCTATCACATCGTCAAGCCGCTGCTTGATCTGGCACACAATGAAACCTGGGCCGTCTTTTTGGGCCAGGGGCGCGAAGTTCGTTATCGCACGGCCAAAGTCGTCGCCACAGACCCCGGCCACGATCTCGCGCTGCTGCGGTTTGAGGGGACAGCCCTGCCAACCCTGAAATTGGAGGATACGGATCGGGCCAGGGAAGGTGAACAACTGTATTTCACCGGCTATCCCATCGGTTCAATTCTGGGGCTGTATGCGGCCACCCACCGGGCCGGGCTCGCCGCCATCGTACCGATTTACACGCCCGTGCCACGAGCAGCCGAGTTGAATGCTCGCACCATTCGCCAAGCGTCCGATCCATTTCGCATTTTCCAGCTGGACGCCATCGCGTATCCGGGCAACAGCGGCAGTCCCCTGTGGCAGCCCGCAACCGGTGGCGTCCTGGGCGTGGTGAATTCCGTGTTCGTAAAAGGCTCGAAAGAGGCCGCGCTCACCAACCCGAGCGGGATCTCCTTTGCCATTCCCGCGGATCATATCCGCGCCCTGATGGATCGGGCGGGGACAAAGGAGTAGTTCCGATTCTCCTGTCGTGCCGCGCCTACGGTCCAGTCCGGATTGCCGACATCGGGGAATCGCTTGGCCCCCACGCACCTCATTCCACCCGGTTCAGCAGTTCCAGGACAGTCTTCGCCATGAACTGCATTTGCGCTTCGTCAACAACATAAGGAGGCATAAGGTAGACCGCATCGCCTATCGGTCGCATCAACACGCCCAACTCCAGGGACTGTTGGTGCCAGCGCAGGGAAAAACCGGGTTGCGCATCCTGCACATCGAAAGCCCAGATCATGCCCAAATGACGGAAGTGTCTCACCCGGGGATGGGCTGACACCTCGACCAGAATCTCATTGAAGATTGCAGCCTTGGCCCGGTTCGCGTCCAGGACC